>JBILMI010000084.1:0-9503 GCA_044375585.1 Luteolibacter sp. | reverse complement strand
CACAGCACGCGTCCCACGGAGTTGGGCAAGTATCGCTGGGCATTTTGTTGCACGTTGTAAGTTTCTCTGGATCTCCAAGAGTGAAGGCGGCGCGGCCATCGACGAAGACTTTGTCGCGGCCCATGACTTCGCCTTTGAGAGTGATCGTGTCGCCGGGTTTCGCGGTGGTGCGGGCGATGTGAATAGCTTGGGCATCTGGCAAAGTCGCGGTTACAAAATAGGCGGCGAGCACCGGATCGGGTGCTTTAGTTTCGGCATTTGATGCAGATTCCTTGGGCTTACAGGCATGCAGTGAAAACATGGCGAGGACGGCGATGGAGATGGTTGGTATTTTCATAGGTTGAATTGAGTTAGAGATTTTACGAACGAAGGGCTTTTGGCAAAGCGGGCGTCAGGCAACGAATGGCGGGCGGGATGGAACCCAGGATTCCTAACAGAATTCCAGTCACCAAGCCAACTACCGCCACACCCGGCGTGATGCCGATGGTGAAGGCGCCGATGGAAAATGGAATGGTGATGCCGTCTAATAACCATAGTGCAAAAGCGGAAGCGAGCAAGGTCCCTGCCAAACAAGCGACGAGACTTTCCTGCACCAAACTGAAAAAGATCGCTAAGCGTCCAAAGCCAATCGCTTGAAGTGTCGCGAGCTCTCGAATACGCGATGCGAATGCGGCATAGAGCGTGTTCAATCCACCAAAGATCGCCCCTGCTGCAACCAATCCAGCCGTTAACCAAGTCATCATGCGTATCGGTTTATAGAAATCTCCCAGCGCCGCATAGTAATCACTCTCACGCAACGCGCTGAGCTCAAGATCCAAGCGCTGCTGCGCGAATAAATCCACTTCTGAAAAATCTTCCGGCGTATCCATGCGAAGCACCACAGCCGAAACGGTCTCTCTCTGTGCCAGCATACGTATGTCTCCAATCACCGTCCAGATTTCGGATTCCATCACCGTGCCCGGCGCAGCGAAAATTCCGGAGATCTTCATTTCGGATCGATCTAACAAAACTTTTTTTCCTATCTTTAAATCACTCTCCGAGAAACCGAGTTTCCGCCAAGCCAGCTTCCCTACCATCACCTCACCCGCACGCGGAAAATTTCCCTCGGTCAAACGCACCTCCGGATGCACAAGCAAGGCGGCTGGCGTCACCCCACGAAACAAGCCCTGCCCTTTTTCTCCGCTCTCCGTCTGCAAGGCTGACATGTAATGAATTTCCGCCGTAGCCGCCGGCCGGCCCATCACTTTTGAAACGCCGCGTATTGTCGCTTCCGCAATTCCAGACAACTGCGCACTGACTTCGCTACGCTGCATACTTTCCTCACTTCCAGCACCGAGCAAAATCGCATTTCGCGGAGAACCCGATGCCGAGAGCACCTGCTTCATCCCATCGTTCAAGGCAGCCGCTGCCATCACCAACATCACCACCAACGCCGAACCACCTACCGTCTGGAACAGGCGGGATTTATCCCGAAAGAGGTTTCTGAGAGCGTAGGATAGAGGGAGCATAAATTTTAAACTTTAAACCTCAATCAAGAGGGGTGGAGGAGCGCGTAGCTCTACTAGAAGCTTGGAACCAAGAACAGCGATCTATCGCTTTCATCTTCATGACCGTAATGATTTCACGATGGGTTGGCGGATCGCGGTGTATGCGGGATGAAGTGATGCGATTATTCCAAGCACCGACGCGGCAGCGATTGCAAATAGCACCGTGGAAAATTGAGGTACAATAGCGAGCGTCTGTCCTTCACTACCCATGGTAAAGCTTTGCCAGCGTAAACATATCCAAGCAAATCCTGCTCCGCCAAGTCCACCCATCAAACCTAATAACCCGCCCTCACTGAGCACCAAGAACATGATCGCGCGACTCGGATAACCCAACGTCCGCAACACTGCGTTTTCCTTCACACGACTCCGCACCATCAGCGAAATCGCATTGGCAACTAGGGTGACCACCGCAACCACCGCAGCGATCCCAAGCCAACGGGTAAATCCGATCAGCTCGATGAGTTGACCGGCGGCCTCCGCAAAGAAGGCTTTTTCTGGACGCGTATTGGTCGGGATCTGATCCGATTTAAAACGAGCATCGATTGCTTCTGCTACGGGTTTTAAATCTGAGGATTTATCCACTCGAACATTAAACTGAGTCACAATTCCCAAGCCGGTTTTGGATGCCTGCTGTAAAAAATTCAATTTCACATAAGCCACGTTGTTATCCTGTGGAAAGGGCGAGTGAATGATTCCCGCCACATGAACCGTGATCCCTACCGCATCGAATTTATCTCCGGGCTTGAGTCCGCGCCGTTTCGCAAACTGCTCTCCTAACAAGGCCGCATCGCCACGCTTTAACCATTCGCTTTCATCTCCATCAATGATCTCGATCTCCGGAGCAAACTGGCGCAACATCCCTTCCGGCACACCGCGAAACGTGATCACATCTAGGCTCGCTCCGCAGTTATTTACGGTGATTTTGATCGGAATCACCTCTTTCACGCCCTTGATTTCACGAATTTCATCCTGATAATACTCGGGTAGCTGACTCGCCATCGGGCAATATCGATTTTCGCGATACACCACCAGCGTCGTATCCGCAGCCGTTTCCTCAGTCGCAAGCGCTAAAGACTTTTGAAGCGTCTCTACCGCAGTAAATAGAAACATTCCAGAAGCCACGCCGCAAACTGTCAGCGCCGTCCGCAGGCGGTGACGAAGAAGTTGTTTCGTAGCGAGTTGAATTAAAGCGATCATGCTTTGTTCAGATGAAGTTCGTTTTCTAACAATTTACCTTTTTCTAAATGCAAGATCCGATCTGCCGCCGCAGCCGCGCGTGCATCATGAGTCACCATCACGATGGTTTTACCGCGTTCCCGTGAAAGCGATTGCAGAAGCTCCAAAATCATCGTCGCAGATTCGCGATCCAAATCCCCTGTCGGCTCGTCTGCTACCAACAACGCAGGATCCGCGACCAAGGCTCTCGCGATCGCCACGCGCTGCTCCTGTCCTCCCGACAACTCGCTAGGGGTATGATGTGAACGGTCTTTCAGCCCCACAATTTCCAGAGCCTCTTCGGCTTTTTGTTTCCGCTCTGCTCGGCTTAGCGATGTGATTAGCAAAGGTAGCTCCACGTTTTCAAAGGCGGTCAGAACGGGAATCAAATGATACAGCTGAAAGATGTAACCGACCTTACGTGCACGCCATTGCGTGAGCTCTTTGCGACTGAACGCGGCAATGTTTTCACCATCAATCACGAGGCTGCCAGAGGCCGGCGAGTCGATACCTGAAATCAAATTCAGCAACGTGGTTTTCCCTGAACCAGAAGGCCCCATGAGCGCGAGGAACTCGCCACGGCCCACCTCAAGATCTAGATTTTCCAGAGGAGTCACGATGTTCGTGCCCTTGGTGTAGGATTTGGAAATGGATTTGCAGATAATCATAAACGCTCTTTCGAAATGGGTTTGAGGACTTGGCCGAATTTTAGATCAAGAGGCTTAGTAACGACCCATTCACCGGGACGGATTTCCGGGCTAACCAATGCCATGCCATCTTTGAACACAGTTACATTCACCACGCGCCGCTCTGCGCGCTTGGTATCGGGATTGCAGACCCAAACTTGCCCGTCTTGGATTGCTTCTCTTGGAATATACACTGCGATTCCGGTGGATTCTGCTACTGCATCTGTAGTAGGTATGATGGTTTCGAAAAACTCTACCCGACTCAGCATCTCAGGACGAAGTTTCTCGCTTGGATTTTCGATCCGGACTTTCGCTTGAAGAGTGTTCCTTTGTAAATCAGCCGCGCCTTCTATCCTTGTTACCTGACCTTCGAAGACCTCATCAGGAAGAAGACTCGTGCGGATTTTCGCACGTTGCCCGACACTAAGGCCCGCAGCATCTGCCAACGGCACATCCACACGAACTTGAAGATGCTCAAGCTCATATAAAATCGCTATGGTCGCGCTATCTATCTCATCCATTCCGACCATTTTTTTCTGCCCAGGTGCAGCTTTAAGAGCCAGCACCCGACCATCAATTGGCGCTTTGATTTCTGTCCGCGCGTAAGCCAACTCCGCTTTCTCTAAATCAATTTCCGCATTCCGAATTTTTGCTTGGATTGCCAAAACTTCAAAAGCGATTTGATTGATCTCCTCGCTTATTCCAACAATTCGCGCGTTTGCCGCATTAACTTCAGCGAGTCGACGCTTCTGATTCAGTCGCGTCGCTAACATTTCATCCTCGGTGATCGCGCCTTTTGATAATTGCTCATAACGTCGCAGCTTATCATTTGCCTCTTCGGCATCCGCCTCTGCGACCGCTAGTCCCGCCTTCTCCACTTCGATTCGCTGCAATGCAAGTTGCGTACCCACGCAGTGTGCATCGAACGATGCTTTCATTTCAGCCAAGTTCGCCGCCATGGCGTCTCGCTCTAATTTTGTATCGATACCAATCAGCGTCGCGAGTAGATCGCCTTTTTTTACCAACTCGCCTTCGTACACCTTCACCGACTCGATGATTCCATCGGTCAATGCAGTTGCTTTAATCGGTAGCGGATCCGGTTCAATCCAGCCTGTTGCTTGAAACATCAATTTTCCTGGAATATTGGCGGTTCTTTTCGGAATTGCCGTTTTGATATTTTCTTCAATTCCAACCGCTGAGAAAACTTCGACGGATTTCGCAGGAACCAAGCGATCTCGAAAAAGCAGGGCAAAGATCAACAGAAACCCTAATAAGAGACCGAGCGGCAAGATCCAAACCGCCATGCGCTTGCGAGCGCTTGGGGATAGATTCTGGGTGGAGAAATGTTGCCCGAGATGAAGGCGTTTGAATGGCATATGTGGAAAAGAATTTGAAATTGCAGGTCAGTAACCCTACGGGAAAAAGCGCGCTTCGATGTCATTACATCGTTGGCACCATCAGTTTTTCCAGATTTTCAAATCATTAACCTCTGCTGCTTTACATACCATTCTAGAGGATCTGGCGGTGCGCGATGGCGGGCTGGTAAGGCATCGATAGTTTTTAAATCCGCAGTCGTCAGGCGAAGAAAAATGACTTCTTCCGCTCTAATGAACGAAATTTGATCAACATGGGGATTTACCGCATCAGGCAAAAGCTGAGCTTTTACCATACATTCTGGGACTTCGTGGTTCTTCCCTTCACAGCAATCCGACCCTTTCATCGGGCAATTCTTCACATTTCCTGAGAAATTCATGCTGATCGTGCAAACATAGCGTTGAACCGAGGCCATTGGTAAAACCAAGGCCATCAGGGCAAATAATATGGAGGAAACGATCCGCACTCCTTAAAAATACACGCTCACTGACCCAAAGCAAGTTTGATCATCCAAGTTCCAGCCCGCCTAGATACCTCTTTTTAAAGATTCTCCTTGACGCAAACCGCAGCCACGCCTAAATCCGCCGCCCGTTTCTCAACTAAACACTTTCAAATTATGGCCACCGCACAAGTCATCCTCAAAGAAAAAATCGAAGGCCTCGGCTCCGAAGCCGATGTCGTCAAAGTCCGCGCTGGCTACGCCCGCAATTACCTTGTTCCACAAGGCAAAGCATACGAAGCGACCAAGGCAAACCTTCGTCACGTCGAAGCCCTCAAAACCGAGCGCGCACGCCGTGAAGCTGAGGAAGTCGTCATCGCCCAAGAGCTCGCGACCAAAATTTCCAAACTCAAACCATCCTTTACTTTGTCCACCGGTCAAGGTGGCAAGGCATTCGGATCGGTCACCAGCATGGATCTCCACAAGGAACTCGAAGCTGCCGGTATCGTCATCGATCGCCACTCCATTCAACTCGATAAACCCATCAAAAAATCTGGCAAAACCGTCGTTGAAATCAAACTCAATGCACAGGTCATCGCCCAACTCACCATCACAGTTGATGCTGGCGACGTGAAAGACGAAGACTGAAACTAGGTTTTCTAGACCCCAAATTTCAAAAACCGGTTCCGTTATAGGACCGGTTTTTTCGTTTTGTGATGAAGTTGGAGTTCGTCTCGCGCAAAGTCGGAGCCCAACTCGATATTCTTCGTCAGCATGCGTTCACCTTCAAAGCTGAACTTTCCGATTAGTGCTTGCCCACCAATAACCTGAGGTAGCCAGTGGCTGTCATCCTCCCACATTCGTTCATAAGGAATACGATCAAGTGGCACCCATAACGGCACGGCTTCTGGGGTTTCAGTGGGCACGCCCTCAAACTCAGAGGCCAAAAACACGTGACAGCGCAGACTTGGGTAATCGGACATCTGAAACCAAAGCTCGGCGACTTTTCGGGCGTCCTTGACGGAAATACAGAGTTCCTCCTCGGTTTCACGCACTGCCCCCTCCAGCGGAGTTTCACCGGGGTCGATTTTACCGCCAGGTCCGTTAACCTTTCCCTGGCCGTGACCGCGTTTCTTTTCAATGAGAAGGATTTGCCCGTCTTTCACGACAAACATTAGGGTCGCCTCAATTTCTGCCTGCCAGTTTATCCAATCCATCTGATCCATGCTTGAAAGGATATTTAGCGCTTTGATATAAATATCCCGAGTCGATTTTTCACTACTTTTCATATTTCTTATTGCAAATCAATCTCAATTAGCCAATCTTCCTCTTGATGACCATCGTTCAGCCAGTTCAACGCCAACTCACTCTTAACGAGGTGAGTCTGAACTGCGACGTTCGCATTAGTAGCCTCAATGGCCCAGCTTGTGATCGTCTTCGAGATCTCGGCTTCTGTGAGCAAATGCAACTGCGTAAACTCTCTAATGGTCGCAACTTGGTTTGCACCGTTTGTGGTGCGAAAATGGCGATCAGTCGTGAATTGGCGGAGCAAGTCCTAGTTGATCCGATTCGCTAATCCTGACGTTTCATCGCTGTGTCAGAAAATACCTCAACCATCGCGCTTGTCGGCAACCCAAACTCGGGGAAATCCACCCTGTTCAATGCTCTAACAGGAAAAAATCAAAAGGTCGGTAACTACGCTGGTGTCACGGTGGAAGTCAAAAGTGGAGTCGCTTACACTCCTCATGGCAACAAGCTCCATGTGCTTGATCTTCCCGGTTGTTACTCGCTGCGCGCCGATGCCGGATCGCCAGATGAACAGATCGCACTCAATGCGTTGACTGGTAAATCAGATGAAATCGCTAAACCAGATCTCGTGGTCTGTGTAGTCGATGCTTCCAATCTAGAACGTCACCTTCAACTCGCGCTGCAAGTGATCGAGCTCGGACTGCCTTGTGTGCTAGCACTGAACATGGTTGATGTCGCAGAGAAATCTGGACTCAGACTCGATCCTGCAAAACTCTCTGAAGAACTCGGCATTCCAGTCGTGCCGATGCAGGCGAATGCTGCGAAGGGAATCATCGAACTCAAACAAGCACTGCGTCATCCGTTTCCGCATGCTTCGGAAGTTTCATGGCTCTCACCAACTGGCGACCTAGATACAAACCGCCGCGCATTCATTGCCTCGCTTTGCGAACTCGCCGCTCGCCGCCCAGATTCCCAACAACGCGATATCACCGACAAACTCGATTCCGTTTTACTTCATCCGTTCCTTGGTTGGATCGCTTTCCTTGCGATCATGTTCACCTTGTTTTGGTCGATCTTTTCCTTCGCGTCTATCCCCATGGATTTTATCGACTCCACACTCGGTAGCTTTGCTGCGTGGGTGGAGTCCATCATGCCAGAAGGCGATCTACGCTCCTTATTGGTAGACGGAATCATCGGCGGCGTAGGTGGCGTGCTCGTATTCCTACCACAAATCGTTCTGCTGTTTTTATTTATCGGTCTGTTAGAAAGTTCCGGCTACATGTCACGCGGAGCATTTTTAATGGATAACGTTATGGCAAAAGCAGGCCTCAGCGGAAAAGCTTTCCTGCCATTGTTCGGTTCATATGCCTGCGCAATTCCAGGGGTGATGGCGACCCGAACGATTGATTCCGCCAAAGAGCGTATGGTCGCTATTTTCGTCGCGCCATGGATGAGCTGTTCTGCGCGATTACCCGTTTATTTTCTCATCATTCCTCTACTACTCCATGAGGAAGAAGGAACATGGAAACAAGCGCTCGTCCTTTTCAGCGTCTATGCACTGGGAACAATTTCGGCATTCATTGTCGCTCGTATCCTGCGCGGCAAGCTTGGACCGGATAAAGTTGTCACTCATTTTATGTTAGAACTGCCGCCTTATCGCAAGCCGCAGTGGTCTTATATTATCCGACACGTTATAGATCGAGGATGGTCATTTGTTCGCAAAGCCGGAACCATCATCCTAGGGCTTTCTATTCTCTTATGGGCGTTGGAAAATTATCCGAAATCTGACTCCGAAGATCCTGCTGAAGTTCTTGCCCACAGTGCATTGGGGCGGATCGGAAATGTGATCGAGCCAGTATTTGAGCCGCTCGGTTTTGATGGACGCACCGGCACCGCGATCCTCACGACATTTGCGGCACGGGAGTTTCTCGTTTCTTCGCTCGGGGTTATTTTCAGCGTCGAGGAAACCGATGATGATGTGAAAACGCGCAGCCTGATCCGCGAGAAAATACAAACCGCTACTTGGCCAGATGGTCGTCCGCTATTCACTCCGCTGAGTTTGATTTCACTACTCGTTTTTTTCATCTACGCGCTGCAGTGCTTACCAACAAGTGCCGTTGTTGCCCGCGAGTCAGGCTCTTGGAAATGGGCAGCTGGACAGTTTGCTTTTATGTCAGGCTTCGCGTATCTTGCATCATTGCTCGTCTTTCAGCTCGGCTCACTGATGGGCTTTTAATCTCATGAACTGGCAGACTTATATCGCTCTTGGCATCGTTGCGATCACTCTCTTGATCTTCGTTTTTCGGATCTTTTTTAAAAAAAAATCCAAAATCTCCTGCGGACATAATTGCGGCTGTGGATCGACTAAGAAGCTCTGATCTCATCACGCAATGTGGCGGATTCGTCACAGTGCTGGGAGTGTATTTCCTCAAAATTGTAGAACCATGCGTTAAACGGAAGTGTATGTCATTTCTGAGGATTCTATGAAAATTGATATCGTTACGGATACCTTCGCACCTGATGTCAATGGTGTGGCTATGACTCTAGGAAGGCTGATCGATGGCCTCCGTAAACGTGATCACCGAGTGCATGTCATTCGCACAGGTGAGGGAAAGGATGATGAAACCATTGCCGCCTCTATTCCGCTTCCAGGATACCGCGAGGTCCGCATCGGGCTTCCTGCTTCGTTGATGCTTCGATTGCGTTGGATGAAGCGCAGACCGGATGCGATCTATGTCGCGACGGAAAGCCCCCTTGGAAAATCCGCCGTGAAAGCAGCGAAAACTTTAGGCATTCCAGTGATGACTGGATTCCATACGAATTTCCACGAATACATGAAGCGCTACAGCCTAGGTAGTTTTCAGCCCATGGTGATGGCTTATCTCAAACGTTTTCATGACCGCGCAGATTGCACCCTTGCGCCATCGCTGGAATTGGTAGAGCGACTGCGCAATGAAGGATTTGAAAATGTCCATCTGATGGGACGTGGAGTGG
>JBILMI010000083.1:0-9577 GCA_044375585.1 Luteolibacter sp. | reverse complement strand
TCTCTATCAAGCTTGCTCAGCTAAAAACGAGCGGCGACAAAGCTCTGCGTATTTCCCTTGGTTTGCGAGGAGTTGTTCGTGCGTGCCTTGTTCGATCACGCAGCCTTTTTCCAAGACGTAAATACGGTCGGCGTTTTGGATGGTGGAGAGTCGGTGAGCGATGACGAAAGCGGTGCGGTTTTCCATCAAATGATCGAGCGCAGATTGGATTTGGCTTTCCGTTTCAGAATCGACGGATGCCGTAGCTTCATCGAGAAGGAGAATGGGAGCGTCTTTTAAAAGAGCGCGGGCAATGGAGATACGTTGTTTTTCACCACCAGAAAGTTTGACTCCACGTTCACCAACATTCGTATCGAGCTGTTTTGGGAGTTCCCGCACAAATTGATCTCCATTCGCTGCGGTTAGAGCTTCCCAGATTTGCTCATCGCTTGCGCCACGTTTGGCGAGCTCGAGGTTTTCTCTAACAGTTCCATTAAAGAGGAACGGCTCTTGGGTGACGTAAGCAAGCTGGTTTCGAAGGGAGTTTTTGTTGAGTGTGCCGATTTCGGTTCCATCGAGTAGGATTTCACCGGCATCTTTTTCGTAGAAACGAGCGAGTAGAGATAAGACCGTGGTTTTTCCGGCACCGGTAGTTCCGACAAGAGCAATGGTTTGTCCGGGTTCTGCGGATATTGAAATGCCGTCCAAGGTAGATTGATCCTGGTAGGAAAACGATACATTTTGGAATTCCACGCTGCCTCGGGAACGTCCTTGGAACATCTTGCCATCGGTCGCATGAAGTTCTTCCTCGGCATCGAGAATTTCAAAAACTCGGTCTGCCGCGGATCTGCCGGAGAGTAACATTTGATTGAGTGAATTCAGCCGGTCGATGGGTTCATAGAATAGAGAAAGAAAAAGAAGGAATCGTGTAAAATCGCCAAAACTCATTTGTTGATTCATGACGGCCGCTCCCCCGAAGGCTAGGACTAGGGTGTATCCAATGGTACGCAGGAAAGACATTCCTGGTGAATAAACTGCCCACCAACGCATCATCCGAAGGGTAGCTTGACGGAGCTTTTCGGAGGATTCGTTGAAGCGGCCATGCTCGACCGATTCAGCGGCATAACTCTTAATTTGGCGAATACCGGCGATGTTATCGTGCAGCAACGAGTTCATATCCGAGGTCGCCTCACGCTGGTTTCGATAGCGATCTCGTCCACAGGTGGAGTAGATCCAGGCTCCGATGGCGAGGAGGGGAATCGGTAAAGTAGCCCAGCCAGCAACCACGGGATTAAGAATGTAGAGGTAGATACCAATACCAAAGACTTGCAGGACAGCGATAATTCCCTGTTCAATGCCGTCGATCAAAACCCGCTCCATGTTAGTGACATCTTCTACGACGCGGGTCATGATATCGCCAGTGCGGCGGGTATCGAACCAATTGAGGGGTAAAATCTGAATTTTCCCGTAAAGATCAGAGCGGATGTCGAAGATAACCTTCTGCTCAAAGCTATTATTGATGAAAATTCTCAAGCTATTGAGGCCTTCACGGATACCGAAGGCAAGCAGGGTCAGGGCGACCCAATAGGGAAATTCGTGGTGCCTTGACGCATCCGGAAGGATTTTATCGACCGCATATCCTGTAATGGTCGGGAAGACGAAAAGGGCTGCGGTCATCCCCAAAGCGCAGAATAGCTGTAGGCTGGCAAGAATGGGGTAGCGCCTGAGGTAGGCAAATACTCTGAGAATGGATTTCATGGGTGGCGGCGCACGCTTGGCGTGGATAGGTAATTTGTAAAGCCAAGCTTTGAAAGTGACCCGATAAAAATTAAAATTTCAGCACTTTTGAGATTGCGGTGAGCAGTTAAGTTATTAGCCTAAGCGCACTTTCAAATTTCATAGTTTTTAGAAAAAATTTATGGCGACTATTTTCAGTACACTCACATTATTCATTCTTTCTGTATCCGCGTTCGTTGCGTTTAAAAATAACGAGCGAATGAAGTTCGAAATTGAAGAAAAAAACACCGCGCTCACCAATCTTAAAATCAATCAGGACGAGCTAAAATTAAGGCAAGGTATCTTAGACGCACTGCGTGTCGAGATTCCTAAGATTCAGGAAGATACGAAACTCGCTCTTGATGAAGAAGCTAAATTACAAGATATTAATAAAAAGCTCAAAGCTGATCTTGAGTCGAAGACGCAGAAAATTGCATCCAATGATCGTGAGTATGACGAAACCAAAAACACTCTCTTATTAGTGGGTGAACCAACTGAGATTGTCTCCAAGGCGAAAGATAAGCGAATTGAGTCTCAGGAACTAGATGTGCTCATTGACAACAAAGAATCCAATCTCGCAAATTTGAATGCGAAAAGCACAGCAGCAGAAGATTTAGGGCGGCGCTTGAAAGAAAACTTGGACATCATTAGCAGAGGCGATTCCTTGCCAACGATGAAAACAAAAATTCGGCATATTTATTCAAATTGGGGATTTGTAACTTTAGCGAATGGTTATCAATCAGGAGTAACAGGCGGTTCTTCGTTAGATATCGTGCGTGATGACAAGGTTATTGGTAAGCTTTTGGTCAGCACCGTGGAGAGAAATAGCGCAGCTGCTAGCATAGTACCGGATTCGATTACTGAAGACATTACGCTACGAGTCGGAGATCAGGTGGTTCCTACCATCGAGAGATAAGTAACTGAGATTCTACTAGTTCATCAACGTTTTCCATCATTCCCTTTTAATATCCCTATAATCATGAAATTTGTTTTTCCATTCCTTCCGATCGCCATTTCCGGAGTGGCTGCGTATTTCACAATTACTCAGATTGAAAAATTTCAAGCGATTCAGGACCTGAGAATTAAGACCAACGAGACCAGTGTCATGGTCAGTGCAAACATTGATACGGCCTTGGCAGAAATCAAAGTCGAAGAAGGTAATCGCGAAGTGGCGTTAGGGGAACGTGCGGTTGCGCAGTCAAGCGTCACAAACTTAAAAGACGAAAATGGTTCAGTTGAAAATCAAGTAGTTGGCTTGGATACGAAACTTGCTACGCAAGAAACTCAACTTGGTGAATTGAAGCAAGTTTTGGAAGGAGTTAAGCAAGAGTTGGCGCAAGTGAACATTGAAGTTACTCTAGGTACTTTTAACGATGATTTCAAAACCTTAAATACTTCGATTGAAACCAAGCAAGCCACCGACACTGGATTGGATGAGTCGACCGTAAAAGAAGAGAATAAACTCGCTGATAAACGTGCAGACATCGAGCGCTACAATGGACGCATTCAAGCTCGTGACTTACGTATTGCTCAAAATGAGATTGAAGCTCGCGTGACGGCAGTCAACCACGACTGGGGATTTCTTGTGATTGGTGCGGGTTCAAATTCTGGATTCATGCCGGATACAAGACTGCTCATCAAGCGTGATGGCCGTCTGATCGGCAGAGTAAAACCTTCGGCTATTGAGCTTACCCAGACCATTGCAGAAATTGATTTCGGTTCGCTTTCCCCAGGTGCACGTTTTCAGCCGGGGGATGAGGTAATGATCGCCAAGCCTGCTCCGAACTAATCCAATTTCGACTTCTTATGAAACTTTTTGCTATCCTACTCGTTGCCTCCTCGTTTCTAGTGTCATGCGCTAAAGAAGAAACAAAGAAGCCAGTTGGACCCGTTTCTGAAACGAGTAAGCTCCCTTGGAATCTTCCTCAGAAAGGCCAAGGCGGCGGTCAGTTTAGCATGTTACCACAGAATCAGTATCGCCGTTAATTTCGGGATATTAATCTCTGTGATATGGACTTCCCGCGTGGATCGTTTCGATCCGGTAAAGCTGTTCCATTAAGACGACGAGTGCCATTTCGTGTTGCATGGTCATGCTTGATAGTGAAAGGGTTAAATGACACGCGTTTCTAAGTTCAGGAGTGTGACCATCTGCGGCTCCGATAAGAAATGCGATGGTTTTAATCTCTCCGGCTATTTTCATTGAATCAAATATTCTAGCGATTTCACGCGTGGTGGGTGTAGTTCCTCGCTCGTCCAACGCGATACGGAAACAACCACTTGATGACTGGAGTAATCGCGCTGAAACGGCTTCTTTATCGCCGGCTTTGACGATTATGAGTTCGTAGCTACCGTAACGTGCGAGGCGTTTGAGGTAATCATCGACAGCTAATTTTGCATATGGCAGCGCTGGTTTTCCTGCTACAATGATTCGGTATTGCATCACAAGAAATCTTGCCTGAAATGCGAGTCGCCTCCAGCTTCTTTTATGTCCAATAAAGTAATGGTTTTAACTGGTTTAAAAAGATGAGTGAAATTTACGAGGATTCTCAAATTTTGGATGAATATTTACTGTTTCATTACGGCACAAAAAATGAAATTTTGGATGCTAAAGTCAAATGGCCAGAAGGAATGAAGCAGGCATTAGATTTCGCCGTGCGAACTCCGTTGCATTTTTCAAAGAATCCAGTTGCCAGAGGATTGGATCTTGGATGTGCGGTTGGGCGATCGACTTTCGAAATGACTCGCTCATGCGAAACCGTGATCGGCTTGGATTTTTCTCATCAGTTTATTGCATCGGCAAATCTTTTGAAAAACGAAGGCAAGCTTGATTACTCACGCTTAGATGAAGGTTTGATTAAGGTATCCCTGACGGCACAAATGCCGCAAGGGATAGATTCCTTGCGTGCGGAATTTATGCAGGGCGATGCAATGCACTTGCCTCAAGATCTCGGCCAATTTGATCGAGTCCATGCGGCTAATTTACTATGCCGCTTGAGTGATCCAACCTTACTAGTGAATCGTTTTGGAGACTTAGTTGTAAAAGGTGGGGAGTTGGTTTTGGCGACACCATGCACTTGGTTGGACATCTTTACACCTCGTGTGAATTGGCCACACATAGATACGTTTGAATGGCTTAAAAGCCATCTATTAGAAAAATTTGATCTACGTTCTGAGTGCGATGAGCCGTTTTTGATTCGTGAGACGGCGCGGAAATTTCAATGGACCCGATCGATGACTACGGTCTGGGTGAAACGATAAATGTTAACCTATTTCTTTTTTCTTAGGAACGGAGGCAGATCGAGATCTTCGCCGTTGATAACATTTGAGTTTTCACCTTCAAAGCGGCCACGAGGAGTTTTCTTAAAAGAAAGTTCATTCTGATCCGATGGATGTTTGGAGCCCAGCTTGAGTTGTAATGAACTTGTGAAATCTACCTTAGGATCTCTGCTAGGAGTGACCTCAAGATCATCTTGAGCTTCAGGAATTAGGCTGGAGGGGTTAGATTGTATGGTCTCAAAAGAGCTAGTTGAAGTCGTCACGGGTGGTTCAGGTTTCACCTCGTGAGGTTCAGCAATTACTTCTTTTGATGCCTCCTGTGAAATGAGATCAGACTCGGCGAAAGGACGGTCGTAGGCTTCTTTCTTCGTCGTTTCTGTAAGCGGTGCGGTAGTTTCAAGAGGTCGTGTGTCTTGCTCGGAAGATTGTGACCTGAGCTCCAACTCCGGAGTCTGAGCCGAAGGAGGCTCAGGTGACTTGGTCTCAATGTCATCAAAGATATCATCCATTGATGTCGGCTTTGCAGGCTCTATCATCTGGACTTTTTTGGTTGGCTTGAGAGCGGGGCTTGTCGGTTTTGGTGTCTCGACGCGGCTCAGAATATTTTTAGCAGGCTCCGAAACGGGCGTTACTTGGGTGTTTTGGGCTGAGCTTGCCAATGCATCTTCTGGCAAGGAGCTGATTAAGGTGATCGATAAATAATCGCCCATCGAAGCATCAATGGCGGCCCCAAAAAGAATTTGAGCGTGATCAGGAACGTGCTTTTGAAGACTTTGCATGAGCAGTTCAATTTCGAACAGGGTGAGTGACTCACCACCTGAGAGGTGAACGAGAACGCTCTGAGCATCTTTGAGAAGCGCACCCTGATCGAGTAGTGGGCTCGCGAGGGCGTTACGTAGGGCTTTAGAAGCGCGGTCTTTGCCATCGGCAATGCCAGAGCCAAATAAACAGCGTGAACGAGTGCTGCGAAGTGCGGTGATTAGTTCATCTAGGCCGATATGGATGAGTCCAGGTTTCACAACCAAGCGAATCACCGCTTTGATGGATTCGGAGATCATTTTATCCGCTGCACCAAAGGCCTCGTGGATGCCTTGTTTGGCAAGAACGAGTTCGCCCATGCGGCTATTGTCGAATGTCATGAGTGCATTGGAAAGAACAGCGAGTTGATTGAGTGCAATTTCTGCCTGTTCGCGCCTACGAGAACCTTCAAAGAGAAATGGCATGGTGGCAAACACGATGACAAATGCACCCTCTTCGCGAGCAATGCGCGCGAGGATTGGAGCGGCTCCAGAGCCAGTTCCACCGCCAAGGCCGACACATAAGAAAACAATTCTTTGGCCTTTGATTGCATCGCGCACTTCATCTTCAGCTTCCAATACAGCTTGTTGACCAAGCTCGGGATCACCTCCTGTGCCAAGACCTTTGGTTAGATTTAGTCCAAGTTGGATTTTTTCTTTCGCGAGTGACGCACTTAGTGTGCGGCTATCGGTGTTTAGAGAAACCAGTTGTGCACCTTCAATACTGTCGAGCGCGATCCTCTCTAGCATGTTTGCGCCAGCTCCCCCTAAGCCGAAGATTTTAACAGCCGATGCGGGAATTTCTTGTTTAGGATCACGTGAATAGGAAATCATATTTCAAGTTTTGGAAGATAATAGGAAGGTCGATGCCTAACGGCCAAAAGGCCAAAATAGGCGCAGGATTTTCCCGAAGAAACCCGGTGGGCGTTGCGTTTCAGTTTCGATGATTTGAGCGTAACGGATGAGTCCGATCGCTGTGGCAAATTGAGGATCTTTAAAAGAGGGGTGAGAGAGGTCGCTGTTCTCGGGGGCTTCTGGGCGATAAATGTCGCGACCGAAAACATCGAAAGCGAGTTCTGAAAAACCGCGCATCAGTGAGGTGCCACCGGTTAGATAGATTCCAGCACCAATCGAATCGACCGCGCCTTTCGGAAGCCGATCACGAACCAGTAGAAGAGTTTCCTCGAGGCGTTGTCGGATAACTTCGTTAAGGATCGCGCGTTTTACTTCGACATCCGCGAAACCATTTTCATCCGTAAGTTTAGCGATTCCTACAGAAAGAGCGGGATCACTGGAAGCATTGCCTTCGAGAATTTTAAGTTTTTCTGCTTTGGAAAACGGCAGGCCGGTGACGAGATGGATATCATTGGTGACATGGTCTCCGCCGACAGGAATACAGCCGCATGCAGCGATGGATCCTTCTAGGTAAAGGGCATAATCGGTTGTCCCACCACCGATATCAATGAGTAGTGCTCCGCGTAGGCGTTGCTCGCGATCGAGGGCCATTTGAGCGGTTGCGATAGGAGCGAATACGATGTCATCTACTTCTAACGGGCATTCGCGAACGAGCTTGATGGAGTTTTGGATACGATTACTGATGCCGTGTACGATATGGAAATCGACTTCCACGGTTTTAGCGAAAAGGCCAATGGGCGAGGCGGTTTGTTCAAGACCATCCACTAAGTATTTGCGAACGATGGTGTGAAGGGATGCATGGTCTGCAGGATAATGAACATCGCGTGCCATATCTCGGGCTTCTTCAAGATGCTCAAGTTCAATCGCCTCATGGTCGTTAGGTAGGCGAAATACCCCGCGGTTGTTGATACCCTGAATGTGCGCGCCTGTGACCGAGAGAAAGACTGAGCCGACTTCTACATCACTAGAATCCTCGGCGCGAGCAAGTGCATCTTTTAAGCACGCACGGGCTTGAGAAAAATCGGAGATTTCACCTTTCCTAACGCCTGCTGATTTGGTGACACCGATACCGAGAATTTTGACTGCGCCATCGGGTTTGACCTCGCCAACGACGATGCAAGTTTTGCTTGTGCCGATTTCCAGTCCGACATGAATTTTAGTATGACGGGCCATGTGTGTCAGTTGCGATTTAAAAGGGATTTGAGATCGTTGTTTTGGCGAGAGCCTGCGTTATTGTTGGCAGAATTATCCTTCACTGGAATGGCGCGTGGAGGAGTTACCTTGCCGCGGATGGTGATAGGGACATTCTGCTTGGGAATCAAGTTGATCGTTTCGATATCGTAACCTTTTTTTTGGGCGTGATGGAGGGCTTGACTGAAATAATCGAGCTGACGGCTGTGGTCGTCGAGGCTGAAAGTAGCAGTTGTATTTGAGCGGGTCGATAAGTTGATGGACCAAGGATTAACTTGATAAATGGTTTCAATGATCCTGATGTCATCAGGGAAAATCGCGCGAAAGGAATCGAGAAGTTGGACGCAGCGGCGATATTCCGGGTGTTTCAATGTAGCTCCCTTGAGAATAGGATACTTGGAATCGGTTTTGACGCGGATCATCGGCAAATGAAGGGCTAGTTCCAACTGCTGTTCTGGGCAGGGATAAATGAAGCCGTTTTGATCGACGAGGAGTTGATCGATATTACGGGATGTCAAGATTCCCTCCTCAGGGCAGGCGATCCATGCTTGGGGTTTCCGAGTCCTGACGTGGAAAACCAAGTTACCCGGCAGTTCGCGTTCGATTTTCGCATTCTCAACGGCGGGTATTTCCAATAATTTCCTCGCCATCGCGTTGATATCAAAATCAAAAATATTCGCATTAAGGTCGATTGCGAGATATTCAACTAAGCTGGATTCGTCGATCACGTCGTTGGCGTTGAGTCGAATGGCCTGAAGGCGAAAATCAGGATTTTGGTGGAATGTGTATTGAATGGCTCCGCGGACGCCGTAGCCAATGGCAAATAGTATGGCGATCACCGCCGCGATTTTTGTGAGAATCTTCAGAAAATCGAGAAAATTGAGCCAAGCGATCCGAGGCGACATGACCTCGGATTTGAGCACCTTAACGTGGTGCCGATGGCGTCTATTTTTCGAAGTGTGTTTGCGCATGTTTGCCTGGCTGGGGTAGGTTTCGGACGGAAGTGTTTTTAGATCCCAGTAATGAATCACCGACCCACACGTCACGTAGTTTTACCAGCTTCGATATAGGATAATAAACTCATCTTTAATGTCAATGCACTTAAAGGATGTATAAATGCTTTTTCTTAAGGTTTTTTGGAAATTTATATTCTCGACCTGATGATTATGAAAATTCTTGCAATCGTAGGCTTTACCCGCTTCATTCCGCGCACCTAGGACGGCTTGGCGATGAGCGCTGAGTCCATCCCTTACACAAAATGAGCGTTAAAACAGAAAAAGCAGCCATCGACCTTAAGTCGTATAAAGCCCACGAAGCAGACACCGGAAGTTCAACTTACCAAGTCGCCCTTCTTACCCAGAGAATCCTTGATCTCACGGAACATCTCAATGCCCACAAGAAGGATTTTTCCTCACGTCGTGGACTTCTCAAACTCGTATCACAACGCCGCAAGCTGCTTGACTACATCAAGCGCAATAGCGAAGAGAAATACCAAGAGCTCATCAACAATCTCGGGCTCCGCCGTTAATTTGAACCATTTCGCAAAAGCAGCCACGAGAGTCTCTCTCGTGGCTGCCTAGCAAAAAGGGTGCGCGTGGTTTTCACTGCATCCTCGGGATAATCCCGAAAACCTTGATAGCTAG
>JBILMI010000082.1:0-9579 GCA_044375585.1 Luteolibacter sp. | reverse complement strand
CATCGCAAACACTGCTTTGACTACTCGGGTGAGGAAAGAATAAGCACATCATTTACGGCTGGGATTGACTACGCTGCGCTCCGTCCCTGCGTTTTGGCTGCGCGTAAGTATGGAATTTTGCTAGCGCAAAAGGAGCAGTCAAACCCGATGCTTCGCAGGGGTTCTCATCCCAGCCTGCTTGCTTAAAGTTATGTCGCGTTTGGACGTAAAAAAACACCGCCGGATTGGCGGTGTAGATGTAAAAAAAGTACGCAGGCTGGGATTCGAACCCAGGACCAATTGGTTAAAAGCCAACTGCTCTACCAACTGAGCTACCTGCGCATTGGAATTTGGTGCTGCCGTGTCTCAACGGCGGGGCGGCAAAGTAGTTGAGGGCTGCGGAACTTGGCAAGCCATTTTAGGTAAAAAATGGAAGTTTTTTAAGAAAGCTTAAATAATACATAGAATCACAAGATTCTAGAATTTTTCATCCATTAACTTATCGCGTCTTTCTCTTACTAATCGCACGACGAGTGCGGTCCAGCCAGTCTGGTGAGATGCACCAAGGCCTTCGCCAGTTTCACCATGAAAGTATTCGTGAAAGAGTATAAGGTCCTGCCAATTCGGATCGTCAGAATAGCGCTTTGATATTTCGGTATCACCGTAGCAAGGACGGTATCCTTTCTTGTTTTTGGTGAATAAGGAGATGAGTCGATCGCAGATATCGATAGCAATTTCTCGTAAGGTACTCTCTTTACCTGATCCTGTCGGGTATTCGATTTTGAAGGAATCGCCATAAAAGTAATAATAGCGTTCCAACGCCTCAATGAGGATGAAATTGGTGGGAAACCAGATAGGCCCACGCCAATTGGAGTTTCCTCCGAACATATCGGTCGTGGCCTCGCCGGGTGTGTATTTAACTTGATGAGTTGCGTCTGCGTAATCGAAAATAAATGGATTTTCTTCGTGTGCTTTCGATAAAGAACGAATTCCGAAGTTTGAGAGGAATTCTTTAGGGTCGAGCATGTAGGCAAGGCTCTTGTGTAAACGCTCTTTGGATGGAATGGCAAGCAGCACCCTTCCAGACGATTTTTTCCCGGGAATACGGTTGGCAGTAATGTATTTGAGTAGGCTTGGCTTATTGACCAAAAACCAGTCCATGCGCTTACGAAAGCCAGGAAGCGCATCGATGGTTTTTTGTTTGAGAACCGTAACGGCGCAAAGTGGCAGGAGTCCTACGAGTGAGCGAATTCTTAGCGGGATAGGAGCTTTGTGATTGATGATGAGTTGATCATAATAGAAATTATCCTGCTTGTCCCAGAGGCCTGTGCCCCCAAGGCTGTTAATCGCATCCGAGATATTGACAAAGTGTTCAAAAAACTTGGACGCGATATCTTCGTAGGCAGGTTTGGTTAGTGCCAATTCTAGAGCCATGGAAAGCATGGTAAGGCAGTAAAAACCCATCCAAGCAGTGCCATCTGCTTGATGGAGATGCCCTCCACCTGGGAGCGCATGTGAGCGATCAAAAACTCCGATGTTATCGAGTCCAAGGAAGCCGCCACCGAACACATGACGTCCATCGATGTCTTTACGATTCACCCACCATGTGAAGTTTAATAAGAGCTTCTGAAAGGCTTTCTCTAAGAATAATAGATCGCGGTTGCCTTTTTTATCGGCGATTTTATATACACGCCAAACTGCCCATGCGTGGACGGGCGGATTAACATCGGAAAAATTCCATTCGTAAGCGGGGAGTTGACCATTGGGGTGCATATACCATTCACGGAGTAGCAGCAGGAGCTGGTGTTTGGTGAATACGGAATCAACTGTACAAAATGGCAGCATGTGGAATGCAGTGTCCCATGCAGCAAACCATGGATACTCCCATTTATCCGGCATGGAGAGAATGTCTTTTACGTGGAAGTGCTCCCAATCGTGATTGCGTCCAGTAAGACGAGTTTCAGGCGGTATTGGGATTTCTTTGTCACCTTTTAACCAGTCAGCCACGACATAGTGATAAAACTGCTTGCTCCAAAGTAAGCCCGCATAGCCCTGTCGGCAAATGAGGCGTTCTTCATCAGAAATACCTGATGGAATAATTTCCTGATAGAACTCATCGGCCTCTTTCATACGCTCAACAAAAGTTTCATCGAACTGGTCTAAGCCAGAAATATCATTCTGCTCTTCCAGCAAATGGAGCCTAGCCATCACCGTTACGCTTTGACCTGCAGGAATGCGAAATGTGTAATGAGCTGCTGCTTTGGTGCCGGTTTGCTGAGGAGATACGGCTTGTAGCTCTTGGTGTATAATATATCGATGAAAGGCGTCCTTGGTATAGGGAGTGCTATTTATTTGGTCTCCAAGTGATTCGTGATTCGTCTCGTTTTCGGTGAATAACCATTTAACGGGGCGAGTCGGAGTGTCTGCAACACCTATATGGAAACGAAATTTCCCAAGACCTTCATGATCAATCACCAGTGTATTTCCTTCTTGGAAAATATTAGGCTTCAAAATGGGCGCTTCAGGATCAATTCCCCATGTCCATGTATTTCTGAACCAAACCGTCGGCAAGAGATGAATAGGTGCTGCGACCGAAGCCCGGTTAGTAATAGTAATACGCCAGAGAATGTCTTGTGGACTTCGTTTCGCGACTTCTTGAGTGACATCAAAATATTCATTATTCTCAAAAATCCCCATGTCTGCGAGCTCAAGCTCTGGACCTAGTCTGCCGAGTCGTTCGTTCTCGATCCGAATTTCCGTATAAGGGAATTTTTTCTGAGGATATTTGTAAAGTGCTTTGGTGTAAGAATGGGTAGGGGTGGAATCGAGGTAGTAATAACACTCCTTAACATCTTCACCGTGGTTACCTTCATTACCGCCAAGGCCGAATAAACGTTCTTTTAAAATTGAATCGTTTCCGTTCCAGAGAGCTGGAGCGAAACAGAGACGGCAACTACGGTCTGACCAACCTTGAAGGCCATCTTCGCCCCAGCGATAGGCGCGGCGGCGTGCTTGATCGTGAGGAAAAGCTGCCCATGAATTTCCGTGATCTGAGTAGTCTTCACGAACTGTTCCCCACTGGCGTTCACTGAGGTAGGGTCCCCAGCGTTTCCAGTTTTTCGTACGATTTTCTTCTTGGAAAAGTCTAAGATTCTCTTGGTTCATGAAAGCAATGTGACAATAGCTAGCATGATTTGTGCATAATGCGAAGCCTTGAGAACAAAGAATTAAGCAAGCGATTTCAATGGATAAACCGTCACATCTACCGGTTTTGCGGAGATAAGGGAGATGGGTGGTGTTTCTGGCTCAGAAAATCCATTTAATGAAAAGGGTAGTGTGGAGCATTCTCCATATGACATTTGTTCGATTTGATACGGATCGTGGTGAACACGTCCGCTGTAGATTTTACCTTTGGAATCTGCTGAAAATAGTGTGTAGCGCTCAATGAGAAACCATTCGAGTGAACCTAAAATGGCAGGTTCTGGCGCTGCTGGACGCGGGTATTTGAATTCAGCGTCGTTAGATGCATGTGATTTTCTGCTGCTGTAGTATTCCACGGTGTGGGTGGTTATTTTTGATCTCATCCGAGCATGATTATATGGCAGGTGAAACATGCGTCGTGCAATTTCCACGGCAATAGGCTGGTTGCAATCGAGAGAGAAAAACCAAACTCCAGGATTCCCTGAATCGTCAAACACATAGGTTCGGAGATTAAGTTCATGGAACCATGAAAGCCACGGTAGGGGTGGAAGCCCGACGGGACGAACCCGTTGCATAATAAAAGGGACGACTCCTAGCCATCCTTTACTATCGAAAGTATCAACATATAAGCCTTTTGGGAGTCGTTGAGCAATAAGCTCTGGGGAGACGGCCCAATGAAAAAATCCGAGCTCCGCCCAGCGTTGCTTCATGACGGGAAATTCATCAGGTGCTTGCTGTTGGGCTTGGCGTTGTTTATAACCCGGTATTGTCATGGAGGTAATAAAATCGATAAGTCACAGTTTGCAAAATTGATCGTTATATTGGAGAAAGAGACATGAAAATTTCCACTTACACTGGCGGCATGGTAAAAACCAATGGTTATCTAGTCGAATCCCTAAACGGAAACTATTTGGTTGATGCTCCTGATGGTATTTTTGAATGGTTGGAAAAAAAGGGGATGAGAGTAGATGCGCTCTATTTGACGCATCAACACTACGATCATGTGGAAGATGTAGCGAAACTCCAGATGCATGGGGTTAAAGTTTTTGCTTGGGCTAATTACACGAAGGATCTGACTTTAGAAACCTATGGGGCGAGTTGGGGAATGCCAGAGGTTGAGCCATACAAGGTAGATCAATTGATTTCAGATGGTGTCACGGATTGTTTTGATGTCGAAACCCAAGTGAGTCATGTTCCGGGTCACTCTTCAGATAGCATCACTTTTTATCTCCGTGATGCTGGTTTGGTGTTTGTGGGCGATGCTCTTTTTGCAGGATCGGTGGGAAGGTGCGATTTACCAGGAGGAGATTTTGAAGCATTGATCTCTGGCATTAAAGAAAAGCTTTTAATACTTCCAGATGAAACACGAGTGCTCTCTGGTCATGGTCCAGAAACGACTATCGGACGCGAAAAAACGACTAACGAATACCTTCGTTGATCAAATATTCACCCACGGTTTTAGCCTTTGGCGGACTCAATAAAACCTCTTTTTCTTTCTCTGGGGGAGAAGTGAAATGCACATTTTTCCATTCTGGATTCATCAGAGGTCCTATTCCTCTGAACTGGAATAATCCATAAAATGGACGCAACGGTATCGTAACTAATCCGAGTAATCCACGAGCATTGAGTCGAATCGTGAAATCGATAGTTTTCGCGGAAATATCAATACTGCCATCACCAGTGAATTTCACGGAAGTGGTGCTTGTTTCGAAATCACGAATCAAAGCAATGCCTCTCTTAATCGTAAAATTACAGAATGCAGATTTAGCTCTTTCATAACCAAGCCTTTTATCATTTACGACAGCTGAGGCTACGGTGGAAAGAGGGCCAAAAATTGGCACCGAGAAAAGCTCACCGTCTTTCATAGCAACTAATCCTTCACCATCCATGGTTGAAATGTCTCCATCCGCAATACTGAATTCAATGCGGCCTGTGACATTACCTCCGGTCTTCATGTTGAGCGCATAGACATTTGAAAGCTCCAATACATCTAGTTTATTCCACGTGATTTCACCTGATAACTTAGAATCCGCCCGACTCGAAAAATTACCTTGAATAGTCCCTCCGACGACCTCTGAGGATAAATTACTAACATCCACTTCTTTGTTTCTAACATGAACTGTTGCGGACGGCTTCTGCAGAGTTATATACTGACCAAGAAATTTATAGTCCGCCTTATTTTTCGTGCTAAAGTCTATGGTTAGGTCAGTGCGGCCTTCCGGAGTGATATCCACTTGCCCCGATCCGCTCACAGTATGGGGACGATGAAATTGATAAGTTTCTAGGTTATCGGCGATTGCCGGAGCAAATAATCGAACTAAAGGAGCAGTCCATATCACACCTGATACTTTTCCGACGCCGATTAACTTAGTCTTATGATCGTAACGAATTCTTTCGACAGTTGCTTTACCTGTTGTTGGACCATTGAATTTTTTACGTAACTCATAATTGGTGTAATCAAAATCTATATTACCATCATAGAAATCCAATTCATTACTATTTAACGAGAAAGAACATTCAGCTGAGTGAAATGGAACACCTCGATAGGATTGGTTCAGGAGTTTTCCTTTTCCTGTGAATGTCCATGCATATTTATCAATTGTATCAAATGATCCCTCAAGAGATATTTCTGATAATGCCTTCGTGCCTACTGTGAAATCATCAATAACTTTTTCAAGCGGCTGGCCATTAAAAAGCGGCTTATAGAGGGCGACGGGTAAGTTTGAATCTAGCTTGATACGGATGTTGCTATCTTCTTTCAGTATTTGCCCAACTGCCTCTCCATCAGGTCGAGTGATCTTGATATCGCGTAAAAAGAGTTTTCCTTTTTGATAAGAAAACCAGGATTCTAGTGTGTCGATGGAAATACCCCGAAACATGATCGATTCACAAACTGCCTTTCCTGTAATGTTTATATTCGGGTTTGTTGGGGTGGATAAATCGAAATCTCCGTTAAACGAGATTCTCTGACTTCCACCACTGAGAAGATCAATCTGGAAAGGGGTCGAAATCCAAGCATCCAGCAAGCGGGTGATATCGATGGATGATTCGATATTAAATCTACCTTCCTGATTGGTAGTGAGATAGTCAGCACTGCCATTAATCATACCGCGTGAATCTTCTGCTGAAAATCTATTTAAGGTTATCAGGTTTGAAGACAAATCACCGTTAGCTACAACATTGCTGAGTTGATAACCATTTTTCTCAATTGAAGTTACCTGAAAACTGAATTGACCTTTGAGTGTCTCTTTCTTGGATACATGTCCCTCTAGATCAATTTGAACTTTGGGTGACTTTTCAGGATCAAACTTCCATTTGTCCAGCTCTCTGAGAATGATGGCCACAATCTCGCGGCGTTCTGCATCGTTCTTGTAATCATCTTTACTTCTTTGATTCTGATTCTTTGTTTGCAGGCTAGCATTGATCTCTACATCAATTCCGCCAACTTTTCCTCGTGTATTTCGAATCTCGATGAATTTGTCATTCGGTATGAAGACGGTGCCGTAAATTTTAGTGAATTCTAACGCATCGCCACCTGGTTCTTTAGGATCGACCAAAATGGATAGTTCAGCATTTCGAAGCTCTAGTTTTCTGATGCGTAAATTTCCGTTTGCAAGGCTTGCGTAATCTAGAACGAGTTGGATGCGTTCAAGCTTTGAAATTTGGTGGATACGCTCTTCTTCAGCGTAAACTCGGACATTTGATACTACGAAGCCTTTGAGTGGAATGTAGCTGAGAGAGCCGATTTCGACATGAACTCCGCGTTTCGAAATTTCTTGCTCAATTGCTTTACGCCATGTGCTCGGCAGCCCGGTTTTGTTTGCCCAATAGAGTCCCAAAAGACTCATGCATACCAGCGCGACAAAGAGTAGCCAAACGGCCGTTCTCAGATTACGAAGGAATTTGAGGCGAAACATAAAACGACATTAAGATGCTATCGTTCCTGCAGAACGAAAGGAAAAATATGGATCTCTTCCAGCGGATGGCCGTCCGATGATGATATGGTCGATAAAACGGATCTGCATAATTTCCGTGGCTTTGACTAAGTTCTCGGTGATTCGGAAGTCGGCTTTGCTTGGGGAGGGATCACCGGATGGATGGTTATGGATAAGAATAAACGCGTAAGCGTTCCGAGTGATAACTGGACGTAGGATTTCGCGGGGATGGGCGCTAGTTTCGTTTACGGTTCCAGCCGAAATTGTGGTGGTTGATGTGTGATGTAATCGGGTGTCTAAGGTGACCACTAAGGCTGTCTCATGAGGTAAATTATTCAATTGATGTGCGAAATGATCGAAGATCAGCTGCGGTGAATCAAGAGGAACTCCCTGAAGGCGCTCTTTGGAAAGGCGGATTCCGAGTTCGAAGGCTGCCGCGAGCTTGCACGCTTTTGCAAGGCCGATGCCTTTGTTATTCATATATTCTGAGACCGGCATCCGTCCCATTTCCTGAAGGCTACCGTATTTTTTAAGCAGATCATCTGCGACTTGGATCACATTGCGTCCAACCGTGCCAGAGCTTAGAAATAGAGCCATGAGCTCGGCGTTGCTCAATGCCGCGGAGCCGTATTTATGGATTTTTTCCCGAGGTAAATCATGATCGGGGCATTCGTTGAGTAGCGGGGGCATGGGGGGATGAAGAGTTAATGGTGAAGAGTGAAGAGTGAAAGCAGAGCGAGTTGTAACGAGCTATTAGTAGTTAGGCGAAGCCGAGATAGCTTGGACGGAGCGAAGCGGAGTCAATGGTGAAGAGTAAGAGTGAAAGTAAGATTATAAATCATTTTAATGTGATGTTAATCATTTCAGTCTTCATCATTCACTATTTCTCACTCGATGTTCTGAACTTGCTCGCGTATTTTTTCAATCTCAGTTTTGGCTTCTACGACGCTTTGCGCAATCTGTGCGTCGTTTGCTTTTGATGCTATCGTATTGAACTCACGGAGCAATTCCTGGCAGAGGAAGTCGAGCTGGCGCCCAGTTGATTCGGCGGAATTGAGGTATTCGTTAAACTTTGAGAAATGCGAATCCAGCCGGATGACTTCCTCTGAGATGTCACAACGATCCGCAAACAAAGCGAGCTCCTTAATGAGTCGGTCATCGTTCTCCTCAAGTTTGATGCCGATTTCGGATAGTCGCTTTTCTAGTAACTCCCGTTGGCGTTCCGGGCGGTATGGAGCAAGTTGGGAAATTTTTTGCTTAAACTCAGCGAGAGTTTGAATGCGCTGGATGAAATCTTGCTTCAAATGATTTCCCTCCGCGCTTCGCATCTCAATCATACTCTGGAGTGCTTGGCTCAACGCTGGCTCGATGGTTTGCCAAGCAAAATCAGGATCGATTTGATCGAGATCATTGGTTTCAAGAATTCCTGGATATCTCGCGAAGTCGGTAGCCGAAGGAATTACATCTCGAGCTATGGTTTTTGAAAGCTCTGTAAACGCCGTTTCCAATGACTTAGCGAGAGCGTGGTTGATGCGGATTTGGGAGCTATCCTCGACGCTGGATTTTTCTAAACGAATGGTTAGCTGAACACGACCACGAGAAATATGCGGTAAGGTGAGTTGACGAACATTTGATTCGAGGCAATGCAAAGCTTTAGGCAGATTGGTAACGATCTCCAACTGCTTGCGGTTGATGGAAGACGCCTCAACAGTGGCTTGCCACGCTTCATTGCTGTGAGTTCCTCGGCCAAAACCGGTCATGGATTGCATATCGATATTCAAATCGTCCAGCCCACTTTTGTCGATGGTTCAATTTTCTTATCCTTATTTAGCAATAACCGATGCAGCGATGTCTTGAATGGTAATCTGCAGAGAGGTATTTCCTCGAAATGTATTCCGATCAATCGTGAAGGCAATATCCCAAGGTGTTTCAGGTAATTCACGTTCACCACCGCCGAAAAATATGGCGGATTTTTCATCGTATCCCTGACGCAAGTTTAAGCGTAAGTGGTTATTCTTCATTTTGAAGGGTGATGAACTGAGTTCTACCTCACGACTAACAAAGACGGGTTGTGGATTACTATTTCCAAAAGGTTGAAGCAGTTCGTAGCTAGCAAGAAAATCAAGGGATAGCTGAGAAAAATCAATTTCTGCGTCATAGAGAAGACGGGGCATGCGATCTTCTTCGGTAGAGTTTTCCATCACATAGGAAGCGAAATTCTCACGGAAGCGATCTAACGATTCTTCATGAATTGAAAGCCCAGCAGCCATGGCATGTCCGCCACCTGCAATCAAATCGTCTTCGCAGGCACGAATCGCTTCGACTAGAGAAATACCTTCAATACTTCGCCCAGAGCCTTTGCCAATGCCTTGTTCATCAATTGCGATCACAAAAGTGGGTTTGTAATATTGCCGCATGAGCCGCGAAGCAACGATGCCAACTACTCCGTGGTGCCATGTTCTTG
>JBILMI010000237.1:0-2501 GCA_044375585.1 Luteolibacter sp. | reverse complement strand
TAATTTCAAACTCAGTTCCGAAAAACTGAGGTGTCATCATTGAAACTCTTGAACTTGTAACTCCATCCAATGGTTCGACTGATTTACCTCTAGGTTTGACCTGAATGACGGCAGAACTCTCATATCTTACGGGCATTACATAAGTAATGACCGATGAGGTCATAAAAACGAGCGCGAGAGTAAGGAGTATGATTCCATATCGATTCTTAATCACCTGCCAATAATCAAAGACTTGGACAGAGACTTCGTTTTGCTGTTCTGCAATGTTCATTAATGAGAGAAAATATCAGGCTGTGAATGAGTTTACGCAAAAAGAGATTTGCGCGAGATCTACGAATTTTAAGGTTGGGTGGCCTATAAACCTCGTAATGAAATTTTAGAATTCAGCTTGTAGGCCGATGCTGATGCGATTGCGGTCGTAACTCCGGTCGGGCAGGTCGGAATCCACATTAGTAAAGTTATATGACAGCATCGCATTAAGATACTCGGTGAGTTTTAGAGACGTTCCGATATGAGCATTGACCAGGAATTCGCTCTGATCTTCCTGAGAAATACCAGTGCTAATTTCACGACCATTTTCGTAAGATGAACTGATCACATCGATTCCGCTGAATAAGGATAGTTTTTCTGAAATTTGGTAAGTAGCAGTTGTTCCAATACGAAGAGTTAGGCGGCTGTCATACTCGGCCAACAATAGTGGTAAATTGACGACCGTATCATTCACTTCCGAGCTGTAACGAACAAATGCACTAACGTTGAATTGCGAGTTGATTTGCGAGCGCAGGGTAAGATCAAAGTAAGGATTCGCGCTGTTGTTACCTTTGGCGGCATCCACCTCACGGAACTGAGTACCAACATTGCCAGTCAAGATCGTATTTGGAGAGAAGCGATGCTCTGCACCTACCATCAAATACGTATCCGTCGAATCACTGGCCTGCTCGCCGGCTGTGGTTTGAGCATGACGAATAGCCGCAAGACCCGTCGTTTGGGGTGAAAGCACATACCTGAACTGATTATAGGCAGTCCAAGTGAAGCGATCTGCATTGGGGGAATCGGTTATATCGCTCATGGTGAGCGTGATCCCCGTGTATGTTGCGACTCGCTCAGTCCAGCGGTATCCAAGTGCATTGTCTATACTCCAATAGAGGGATTCACTGGACTGACGGTTTGTTGCTACTCCGTAAGAATAGTCAGGCTCCAATTCGTAGGAAATGAAACTGCGATTAACCAAACGAAGTCTCTCGTTAAAGCTGTGGGTAAGATTCAATCCAGCACGCATTTGGTTATACATATCATCCGAGCCAGGTGCAGCAGGTTCATCAAGGTAGTAAAGAACACCCAACTTTGCGAAAACATCCCAAGTTGTCTGGGGAGCAGAGCTAGCATATTCCGATCCAACGTATGGGTTGAGGGAAAAAGTCTGGTCAGCAGGTCCGGCGAAAGTAGGTGTGGTGTTGTCATCCCAGATGGCATTCATGCCCACGCTCCACTTGATCGGAAATGCTTCCTCTAAGTCCTCGTTAGGAATATCATAAAGCCCGCTGGCATTTGCCGAGATGGCTAAGCTGGCGGTTAGTAAATTTGTGATGGAAAGAATTTTCATTAACTAGGGAGTCTTGGGCAAAGAATGCGTGAAACAAATAAGAGAGATTGGAAAACTCGTTTCGTGTCTTAAGACGCGGGTGTCGGTGGAATATTTGGTGGAGAGCCGCCTTCGCCGGATCCAGGCACGCTGGTCGTGGCAGTGAACGTAAGTGGGCTGTTAGCCGCTGTACTGATTTGCGCCGCGGCATTTGGCGCAGCCTTCATGGCAGAAACAGTGATGGTATTCTGAAAACCGGGTGCTGCTTTAATAGCTATGGCAACAATCTCACCCACGAGAGTCGGATTGATTTCGCCCGCCTTGCTAGTGCCGTCTTGCGCTGTCCCTGGGGACGAATTGGCAATCACTTCTCTAAATGCCGCGATCAGTGCGGCGACGAAAGTATCAGCTGAAGCAGGGAATGCTGCGCAAGCCTCGGCAAGCAGTTGGAGAGTAGCTTCCTTGTCGTCTTCAGCTGCCGATTCTTTCAACGCTTGGGTTGCAGACTCCACGGTAGCGAGAGCTTCTGATCGTGTGGTGCTTGCCTGTGCGGTGCCTTCTTGAGCATATGCGTTGGGCAGCATCAAGGTTATGCCAAGCGTAAGAATTTTGAGATGTATTTTCATAACTATTTAGCCTTATTTAGATGATTTCTTGAGATGAAATAAACTGGAGCGGGCAGCGGGAATCGAACCCGCATGTCTAACTTGGAAGGATAGCGCTTTACCACTAAGCTATGCCCGCTTTGTGTGCACACGTTGTATGATCCTCTTAATGGCGTTATTAATCAAGTATTTTAGACATTTTTCTTAATTAAAATCTGAGACTTGGCGCTTGATCAATTGATGATTCGCCGAGCTATAGGCCTCCGGATCGCTCAATAAACGTGGCTTTGAGGCCAAATTTCTTCGCAGTTAAG
>JBILMI010000081.1:0-9747 GCA_044375585.1 Luteolibacter sp. | reverse complement strand
GGCGGAATGCAAGCGGCGACGCTTGGAATGTCGCTTGCTGCAGTTTTTTTCTGTGCGATCTCTTGTGAGAAAACTGGGATACTTAAAGCAAATAACCCTAATAGCGTGATCCAATTGGACATGCGTGTAAGTTGTGCTGGAATTTAAGAATTCCCAAGGAAAATGGCGCTCGCCTCGCAAGGAATTTTCTCTTACTTTTCCAAGCATGAAGTTAGGAGTGATTGGTTGTGGAAAAATGGCAACAGCCTTGGTGAAAGGTGCGGTATCTCAGGGCGTAGTGAAAGCTGCGGATGTGATTGGCGTAGCCCGGACAGAAGCTTCTCGGGCACGTTTCTCAGCTCAGACTGGAGCAAGAAATACGGCTTCCATCTCAGATGTTGTAAGGGAAGCTGAGGTATTGATTTTAGCAACTAAGCCGCATGACCTTCCGAGCATCATCCAAGCTGCCGAGTTGGGGAAATTTTCAGATAAGCTCTATATCTCCATCGCCGCTGGCGTGACCTTGGAGACCATGGAAAAACTGACGGGCGGAGTTTGCAGAATCATTAGAACCATGCCGAACACCCCTTCGCTGGTCGGAAAAGGCGCTGCGGCATTTTCTTTGGGAACTAGATGTGAGGATGCGGATCGGGATGCGGTTCAGTCGATTTTAGGGGCTGTGGGGCTTGCTGTGGAAGTTCCAGAGCGATTGATCGATGCGGTAACTGGGCTTTCCGGAAGTGGTCCTGCCTATATTTATATGGTTATCGAAGCGATGGCCGATGGGGGAGTGCAAGAGGGCTTGCCGCGAACGGATGCATTGAAATTGGCGGCTCAAACCGTGGCAGGTGCTGCAGCGATGGTTCTGGAGACAGGGCTGCATCCTGCTGTTCTCAAAGATATGGTGACATCGCCCGGAGGCACGACAATTGCAGGACTTGCGGCATTGGAGGAGGGCGCGATCCGTTCATCTTTCATCGCTGCGGTCAGCGCGGCGGTTGCTCGCGCCAAGGAATTGGGAAAAAGCTAAGTTGTTACAACTTGTGCAATTTCCTCTTTCACGACTCGCCAAAGTTTCTATGGTTTGGGCATGACAAAACATTTTTCCAAGCTCGCCCTGCTTGCGATCGCTTCCTTGTTGGTGGTTTCCTGCGGAAATGACGAGGGCACGATTGCGTTGGCGGGCAATACTCAAGCAGCATCGGGAGAAGGAGAAGCGCTTTATCAGAAAGCAAAAGCTCTGGACGATGGAGGCAATCAAAAGAAAGCGCTGAAACTCTATGTAGAAGTCGCCGAAGATTACGCCATGTCGCCATCGGCAGGAAAGGCTAGATTCCGCCAAGCAGAAATTTTAGATCAACAAGGAGAGACGATTAAATCCTTCAAAGCCTATCAGAAATTTTTGCAACGTTATCAGAGTAGTGATTTGTATGCGAAAGCTCTCAATTGCCAAGTTAAGATGGCGCAAGCCGCAGCAGATGGTAAAGTGAAGTCTTCATTTATCGGCTTAAAATCTCGCATTTCAACAAAGCAGATTATTGAAATGTTGGGTCAGCTTCGAGACAACGCACCACGTTCCGAGATTTCAGCAAATGCGCAATTTGCGATTGGTGAGATTTACCAGAATGAAAAAGATTACAAAGAATCGATCGATGCCTTTCGCAAGTTAGTCCGAGATCAACCAGAGACCCGCCAAGCCGCTGAAGCGCTTTTTCGCGTAGGTATTGTGTTTCTTGAACAAGCGAACGGCGGTAATTACAACCAAGCAACACTCGATTTAGCAGCTGAAGCACTTAATGATTATTTACTTCAATACCAAAGCCATTCGAAAAACGCGGAAGCAAGACGGTTATTGGTTAATCTGAAAAGCAGGGATCTCGATCGTTCGTTAGAAATTGCTAAGTTCTATGATCGCACGGGACAAACTGAATCCGCTAAAGTTTATTATCGGGATATCGTGAAAAGCTCAAAAACTGGAAGCTCACATGATTATGCTATTTCTCGCTTGAAGGAGCTGGGTGAATAAACTGCGTTTATCAAATTTATGAAATTTCAATTAATGGTTTTACTGAGTGTGATCTTGAGCTCCTGCGCGGGATATCAACTGGGAGGATCGAAGCCGCCTTCGCTTGCTGCGGTGAACCGCATTTCAGTCTCAATGCTTGAGAATGGGACCTTGCATCCGAGGGCTGAAGCGATTGCAACATCCGCTGTCACGGAAGCCTTGGTGCAAAATGGGACGTATCGTCTCTCTGAGCTTGATCGTGCAGATGCTATTCTTGAGGGAGAAGTTACATCAATTGTTTACAGCCCTCTGAGGGGATCAAGGCGTGACGCACTGACATCCGAGGAACTTACAAACACGGTACGAATCAATTGGCGTTTAAAAGATGCACGTGACCCCACGCGTTTATTGGCAAGTGGAAGTAGCATGGGTCAGAGTTCATTTTTTGCAGACTCAAACTTACAGACGGCTCGTCAGAATGCTTTACCGGATGCGTTTGATCGCGCGGCACAGAATTTAATCCTGAGACTTGCATCCGGATATTGAACATATCGATTTAAGTGTCTGATAACTTGCGTAATTGAGTACATGGTTCGAGACTTTATCATTGTTCTGGTTCGAGGCTTTATCATTAAATAAGAGACTTTATGAATCCTGATAAAGAAGATCCCAATAATCACGTTCCGGTAGTCTCGCCTGATGATGAATGGGTTGATCTTGATGTTGCTCAGGTATTTGATTCACAACTGCCACCACTTCGATCGGATGCATCAAGAATACCGAAAATGGATGTGAATTTATCAGCATTCAAAACGATTTATCTGGATCGGCATGCTGGGGAAGCAGCTTCAATTCCAGAAGATGCAAACCAAAAATCTTTAGCTTCATTGCACGTTCATGTAGAGTGCTCACCTGTAGAGGAAGAATCTGTCCAAGTAGCTCCGGTTTTGGAAAACCTTAAACAAGTTGATGTCTCTGCGAAGCGTCAAGAGAGACCTTTACGACAACGTCGTCGTGTGTCCTCTGGGGAGCGAGATGACTGGGGCTCTAATCCAAAAGGCTCCACAAGTTGGATGTTATACACAGCTCTGGGAGTGATTGGTGTGATTGCATTAATCATGTTCTCAAGTCATTTTGCCGCTAGAAAATCTGACTTAAAATTGAAAAACTATGAATTAGGACAGGTTGGACGGGTAAAAGATAAGAAGGAACCAATTAAAGATTCAGGGGTATTGATGGGACTCATGAATAGTTACCCCGAAGCGATCCAAATTTATGGGCGGTATGCACAGGCGAAGAACGAGAATGATTTTTTGAAATATATATATCTAAGTGAGCGAAACGCGCCTCTATTAAAAGATAGCTGGAAACCCATTGGAGCTAAAAGCGGATGGATGCCCTCTGATCAATCATCTTGGGAGTTACTTCGTGATGGTGAGCTTTTCTATGGTGAGCTCAGAGGAGTGAATCATAACTTCTCTAATTTCCTCGCATTTTTTCGTTATGAAAATTCAGATCTCAAGTTAGATTGGAAAGCGACAACCGGATATGGAACTGCTAGCTTTAATGAATTAAAAATTGGAGAGGGAGATGGGAGTGAGATTCGAGGTTGGATTGCGCCATCAGATTTTTTCACGCAACAATTGCCCGACGATAAGTATCATTCCTACATTTTCAGATCCACCAGTAAGGACGATTCAGTTTGGGTTTATGCGGAAATAGGTAGCCAAGTAGACCAAAATATTTTGGCATTATTTTCCAATAGTCTAATCACTGGGGAATCTCAAACGGAAGTCGGCGTTATTCTAAATTTGGAACGTGGAAATCTGGAAATCCTACCTCTTCAATGGATGATAAAGAATCTTAAAGCTGCGAATTGGCTAGATATAGCAACGCCATGAATACGAGCGATAAAGATTCTTGGTATCATTGTGGCCATTGCGGATCGTTATTTCAGTCGAGCTATGGCTTTGATGAAAATCGATTGTGTGAGGTCTGCCAACGTAAGCCAAGAGTTTGCTTGTGGCCAGTTGTGAGTTTGATCAATTCTGTGGCATTGGCGAAAGTTACTAGTTTGGACAAGACAGGAGACAACGCGAAAAAAATTGCTAAGAATCCAGCGTTCAAGAAGCGGCGGTTTAAGACTATTTTTTTGGTTACGTCGATTTGGATTTTAGTTTTGTTAGTTGTCCTTGCTCTTCATTATTTTCTATCAAGCGATCCTTCTAAGTAGCAAACTTTGAGTCATCAGATCTCAATAGAAGTCTCAAGGTAAGCGATAGGATTAAAAGTTTTGAATCAGGTTTTGCCGGAATGTGATCAGGTAATTCGCGGATTTCTATCAGCTCCAACCAATGAGAAGCGCAGCGACTATGTTCATAGTTCTAAGGAGATGTAGCCCATCATGAAGGCCTATTATAGAGATCATCCATTATCTCAGGTTAATGTAGTGATACTGCAAAGAATACAGCAGTAATGGATGCATATAGACGATGAGTGGATGGTTCTAAGCATCCGCAACCGAAGAGCAACGCCGGAATCGGCGTCCTCAGGCCGGTAATGTGAAATCCTTTCCGCAGAGCGGCACAAATCCAAAAATCTGATCCGATCCCGTTTCGGTAAGGACTTTTGGGAAACGGTCTAACTCATTGGAAGGATGCGGAAGGCATTACTATCCAGTAGGATATGCATTTATGCGTCTTGGTGATCTGCGCGCAATGATGCGGAACGTGCCAGTTTCACGAAAAGTTTTTTGAGAATGGTGAGGGAGATGAAATAGAGAAGTGGGATGAGGAAGATCGCGCTGATCGCCCAAGCTTCGATGCCGTAGAGGGCGGCCATGCCGAAGTCGCGAAAAAACTTTGCCGGGTCGTCTTTGAATTGGATGACGAGCTGGGGGATGGAAAATTTAATGAGAGGTACATCGTTTAGTATTTGTCCGAGACGGATGTAAACGAGAATGAGGCCGAGATGGAACGGATAGGTGAAGGTTTTGAAAAGGTGGAGAATGGGTTGGTTTAGTTTAAATAGTTGCCCAATGATGACGCACACGATGGAAGTGCTGCCCATGATGGGGAAAATGCCTAGCGTTACGCCGAGGGAAACGCTCCAGGAAAGTTTTTCTGGAGCAATTCCCTGCTTGAGCTGATTCACGATGGGGGTGATGACCCAGCGGTAGAAGCGACTGCCTTGGTTTAGGGTCATGGGTGATCTAACATTCAAGATTTAAGAAACCAGAGACTAGAACCAGAGATTGGAATGACTCTACGCAGTTCGTTATCTTAATTAGTGATTTAAATTATTCGGTCGGGTGTAGACGGCTTGAACTACCGAGATGTTTCTAGTGGAGAAACCGGCTTCGCAGTATTTGAGATAGTAGTTCCAAGTTCTTATGAACGGAGTGTCGTAGCCAAGCGGACGGATTTGATCGAGTTTAGCGTTAAAGGTATCATGCCAAGTGCTGAGAGTGCGGGCGTAGTCGAGTCCGAGATCTTCTAAGTGGTGAAGGAAGAGGTTGCCGGTTTTGTTGATGACTTCATTTATACGACCGACGGAAAGTAGAAGTGAACCGGGGAAGATGACTTTCTGAATCCAATCGACTCCCTTTGTTAGAGATTTGTAACGGCAATCAGGAACGGTGATGTATTGTACTGCTAGTAGGCCCTGAGGCGCGAGGACTTCGTGGCACTTTGCAAAAAAGGATTCATGGAATTTATGGCCGACGGCTTCTAGCATTTCGATAGAAGCGATCTTGTCGAATGTTCCGGTGATGAGGCGGTAGTCTTGGATGCGGATTTCGACGAGGTGGGAGAGTCCGGCTTTTTCGATACGTGCGCGAGCGTATGCGGCTTGGGCGTGGGAGATGGTGACTGCGGTGACTTTGCAGCCATATTTTTCCGCAGCATGATGAGAGAAGCCACCCCAGCCGCAACCGATTTCGAGTACGTGATCGGTGGGCTTGAGTTTGAGTTTACGGCAGAGCGCGTCGTATTTCTCAGTTTGAGCTTGGGCGAGTGTCTTAGTTTCTGAAGTGAAACGTGCGGATGAGTAGGTCATCGTTTCATCAAGCCAGAGTGAGTAGAATTCGTTTCCGAGATCGTAGTGTTCTGCAATGTTGCGACGTGAAGTCTCAATGGTATTAGAGCGTTTGAGATGACGGAACCAATTGATGATTTTGAGAAAGTTAACACCTGGTAGGCTTGAGGAGTCGGTGTCATCGCCTTGGAGGGAATTCATGTTCAGCGCGAACCATGAAATGACGGCTGCGATATCAGGTGTGTCCCAGATGCCATCGGTGTAGGCTTCGCCCATGCCGATATTGCCATAGAACATGCATCGTTTGAAAAATTCTTGGGGATCGTTGAGGATAATGTGCGCGGTGACGGGGGCGCCGGTTTTACCGAAGTGGAGGTTGTTGCCATTGGGGTAGGTGAGGGAAATGCCGCCTTGGGTGAACTTGCGGAATAGAGAGAGGACGATGCGTTCGGGGAGGGTGATTTGAAAATTTTCACCGCAGAGATGCATAGAACGCTGAGGGTCGCAGAGGTCTAAATGTTGCTGATTTGAGATGGGTTCCATGGTGAGTTAGCGAGTGATGTTTGGTCTCGCGGCGTGCCGCGAGAGGTGTTAGCTACTGATAGGTGTGGATTTTGCGAAGTGGGGAATTCTTTTGATGAAGAGCAAAAGCGCGTGGAAGTGAATGCGGAAAATGATAGAGAGAGATAGGAGCGGATATTTCACGGCATACCATGCGAGGCGGGAAGCGGTGATTTTCTGTTGCTCGCCGCGGATGGAGGAGAGGAGGGTTGGAGTTGCTCCGGTAAGGTTATCAATGTGAACGGTCCAGCTTTCTGAGGGTTGGCCGATGCGGAAGTGGAAGATGTCGTTGGGATCTGAGAAAGGAGATACGTAGAAGTTTTTTGCGACGGTATGATTGAACGTTCCTTTTGCATCGGGTTCACCAAGTGGGAAGAGCTTCATCTCTCGATAGGTATTGGTGACTTCTACGATAGCGGTGATAGGTTCTCCATTGCTACTGTAAATGTAGTAGAAAGATACAGGATTAAATGAGTAACCGAGAACGCGTGGAAAAGTATAGAGTATGATTTTAGAATCGTCTGGAATCTTCGTGCTTTTTTCTGCAAGCCATGCGGTGAGATTTTCTCTAATTGATTGGGTTGCATCCGTGTGGATGTGGTCTCGGCTGTCGATGGAGAAGAGGTTGAAGCGATTTTGGGAAAGCAGAGGAACTTTAGGAAAGTCGTTGAGATTGATAGCAAACATGAACACGCGGTATTTGAAGGCGTGTTTTTTTGGGGAAATCCGGGTGTGAGAGACTTCGCATTCGTAGATGGAATTTCTGTCGATCATGCTGAGATTTATGCTCGCCACGGATCTTGGTTGAGGATTTGTTCACAGAGGCTGTGAGCAGACCAGATGCCGTCTTCGTGAAAGCCGAAACGCTGCCATGCTCCGCAGTAGAATCGCTTGGTGTGGTTGCCTTCGAAGTTGAGATCCGGAACCCGTTCCTGAGCCGTGATCGCGGCGCCGTTAAAGATGGGATGCTCGTATTCGAGTTCGTGATGGATTTTTTCTGGGGCGATCTCTCCTGGCGGATTGATGGAAACAAAGTAATCCTCGTTTTTTGACACACCCTGCAGACTGTTCATCCAGTAATGCGTGGAGTGTTTACCTGATGGTTCGACACGGTAGTTCCACGATGCCCATGCGAGTTTAGTTTGGGGCATGAAGCGAGGATCGGTATGTACGACAGCTCTGTTGGGTTGATAGTTGAAATGACTGAGAACATCGCTTTCGAGTGGAGTAGGAGATTCTAAGAGTTTTAGCGATTGGTCTCCATGCGAGGCAAAAATGATTTGGTCAAAATGCGATGAAGTCCCATCAGCGAGTGTGATTTTATTATCAGCGGACACGCTTCGGACAGGATTTCCCGTCACGATTTGTTCTTTAAAAGGAGCGATGATTTTTTCAACGTATTGGCGAGATCCATCAACCACAGTTCGCCAAGGATGTTGGGTGTCGAGTCCGAGGAAACCGTGGTTGAACCAGAAGCGCATGAGGGTTTTGGCTGGGAAATCATAAATGCGTTCCGGCGGGGAAGACCAAACGGCAGCAGCCATCGGAGAGAGATACCAATTTAGGAAATCATTGCCGTAAGATCTTGCTTTGACGTAATCGGCAAGGGATAGATTTCCAAATTTTGGGTTAGCGAGTTCCTCGACCGTTTCTTTGTTGAAGCGATTGATCTGGAGAAGCATTTTCCAGAAACGTGGGCGAAGCAGGTTTTTGCGTTGAGCGAAAAGGAGGTTGAGAGATCCACCATTGAACTCCACGTCGGCGGGTATGTGTTGAACAGAAAACGACATCGCGGTGGGCTTAGTTTCCACATCGAGTTCTTTAAAAAGCCGCGTCAGGTGAGGATAAGTGACCTCATTATAAACCATGAATCCAGTATCCAACGGGAGCTGCTTTCCATGTTCCGAAACGGTTACCGTATTCGAATGACCTCCGATGCGGCGGTCTTTTTCAAACAAGGTAATGTTGCAATGGCGATGCAGGAAATGCGCGCAAGCGAGACCCGAGATTCCTGTTCCGATGATAGCGATTTTTTTTTGCAAACCAGGTTGTTGGGTAGGAATTTTTCAACGCAGAGTCGCAAAGTACACAGAGGGAATGCAAAGCTCGATAAGCAAAAATTCAGACATGATTAAAAATAAATCGTAATTATGTGGTAGTGTTGTTTTTGGCTTCTTCTAGGACAGCCTGCGGAACGGGACGTAGATCCCAGACTAAACCAAATATGGAGAGCAATTTCAGGATGTAATAGGTAGGATCAATTTCGTGGGGAAGGAAACCTTGGCGTGTTGAATGTGGGAAGCGGTGATGGTTGTTGTGCCAACCTTCACCGAGTGTGATAAGCGCTAGGAAAAAATTGTTTCGTGAATCGTCCTCGGTATCGAATCGGCGTTTTCCCCAGATGTGCGCTAGGGAATTAATGAACAGAGTTCCGTGAAGCAGGACGGTGGTAGAAATGAAGAATGTCCATGTAAAGAACTGCCACATCGTCGTGCCGAGAGATGGTGCAAAAGTTTCTAGTGCCCAACCGATGGCGAGCATCACGATGCCGAAGGCGATGGGGACGATCTGATCGAAGCGATTAAGAAATACCAGTTCGGGAAATTTCACGAGATCAGGGATGGCTTTGTAGTTGGTTGGAAAATTTCGTTTTGAAGTTAGCCATCCAATATGAGACCAAAGAAAACCACTGATGCGGGGGGAGTGAATGTCTTCTTCTTCGTCGGAATGCTTGTGATGGTGACGATGCGTTGCCGCCCACCAGAGTGAGCCGCGCTGCATGGATGTGTTACCGATGACGGCAAGGATAAACTGGAAGGCACGGGAGGTTTTGTAAGAGCGATGTGAAAAGTAGCGGTGATAAAAGCCAGTAATCGCAAACATACGGATGAAGTAGAGTGCGACTGCTGCGATCACCGCGATGGGACTGATGCCAGCCCAGATCACGGCGAAGCAGCCAAGGTGTAAAAAGATAAAGGGCATCGTTCGTTGCCAATCAATCTTATCGGGAAGCGTCGATGGGTCAGGTTCCCCGGGAGCTCGGTAGTCGGAATCCCACCAATGACCGATCATGGTGGTGAATGCTTTGATGCGAGGTTTCATGGTGAATGATTTATTTTTCAAAGCGACGGCGGATCGATTCGATGACTCCACCGAGGACTGGAATC
>JBILMI010000236.1:0-2519 GCA_044375585.1 Luteolibacter sp. | reverse complement strand
CGAGCTGCGCTGGTTACCGCAATCATGCGAGCCTTGGAAGAACAACTTTGCGATGTCGCGGACAATCCTGGCGCGCTGCTCACTCAAATGAATCATCAACTGCGTTTCATTTTGCGGCAACTTGAGACCACGGTATTCGCCACCGCCTGCTATATGATCGTAGATGTCAGCACTGGTCGCCTCACCTATGCTAATGCAGGGCACCCAGATCCACTCCTCGTGCGCAACGCCACCGGAAAAATCGAGATGATCGGGATCGGACAAAAAAACGGCCCAGCACTCGGCTTGGTCAAGAATGTCTCCTATGAAACACGTGAACTCAAAGTGAACGCAGGTGACCGTGTCCTACTATTTACCGACGGCCTCTTCGAGGTTGAGAACGCACAGGAAGAATCCTTCGGCAGATCTCGACTGCGGGATGTAATCCTGCGGTGCGCCAAAGTTCCGTTGGCCACACTGATTGAGGACGTTTCCCGCGCGATCGAAGACTTCGCTAAAGATCGTGCATTTACCGATGATGTCTGCCTCGTGGGCATGGAGGTCTCAAGGCTGGAACCAAACATTGCACCTATTACCCACCACCGATTGCTTATCTCAGGGGAACCTCTTTATCGACATGGGCGCGTAGTCTGCGAATAGCACCTCAGAAGAACTCTTTCAACTCAGCACCTTGGCTCTTCGAGATCAACGTATAAGCAAAGTTTTCATTAGCCCAGCATGCCTGTGCCCATTCACCAGATTGACTGATGTGAGGTTGCTCGACGGTTGGTAACGCGCCATCCACATCACCGCGACGGAAAATAATCAAGTGAACAATCCCATCTTTTTCACCGAAACAGATCAGCGAACCTTTCTTTTCTCCGACAACGATTTCACGGCATCCTAGCCCGTTCATTCTCTCAAGGCCTTTTGGAAATCTCATGCCACCACAGGGCAGTGCCTTGCCCCGTAAATAAGAAATCAATTCATGCTGATCCGTGCCGCTTTTCTCAAACGAAAAACCTGGAGATTGATACAGGCCAACAAAGCTAGTTTGCACCGCATCCACTGTGATCCGATCTTTCGGCAAATTAGCGATGCTATCGCCTTTGGGATGATCCATCAAAAACACAAACGCTAATACCATTCCAGCAGCAGCGGCAACAGGCATCCCGTAACGCATCGATGATTTGGGTTTCATCTCTACCATCTTTGTGCGCTCCATGGATTCCAGAATCCGAGCTCTCAACTCCACTGGAACTTTTACATTAGCCAAGCCTGTGGCTATAAGTTCGTCATCTTTCATATCCACCTTCGGGTAACCCGAACCACTTTGAACCATCGCTAGCAACACGCTTTCGCGTAAGCCTTGCGGCAAATCTACTCGCGCTAAACATTCAGCAAATTCTGCGTCAAATGCCCGCTCTTTCAGTAACCATTCCCCGAGTTCACGATCGATGATCGCAAGCTTCAATGCCTCCGCGAAGGCTTCGTCACCCACGTCCGCGCCATCCGGCCGGAAACTCTGGAGCACAAATTTTGCCCGTTCTTTATCCATGATGTTTTTTGAAAATTTCTGGGTTTACATCGATCAAATTCTTCGGAGCACTCGACGGCTCGGAAGTCATTCGTTTTCTTAACAATTCTTTGCCTCGAGATAGGCGCGACATGACCGTCCCGATAGGCACATCCAAAATCTCTGCGATTTCTTTGTAACTATGTTGCTGAAGATAAAACAACGCTAGTGGTGCACGATACATCTCTTCCATTTCACCTAATAGCTCAACGACCCGCTGACCATCCATCTGGCGATCTGCCTGTTCTTCATTTCCACTTGGCTCTTGCCCAATATTCTCATCCAAAGGCTGATCCGAATACCTCGCCTGCTTTCTTCGTTGTCCTAGAAACTCGCGATGCAGCGTGGTGAATAACCAAGTCTTAGCCTTGCTCCTATCTCTTAATTGCTCGTTCTTAGCTGCCCAAATACAAAAAGTCTCCTGCACCAAATCGGCCGCGTGATCCGGATTACGCGTCAGCGAGTATCCAAAGCGATACAGCGCCTCGTAATGGGCATCAACTAAGTCTGCAAATTCACTCATGCTTTATTCTGTGAGGTAAAAACCCTTCATGCTATTCCGAAAATATATTCTCTTCACAAAAATAAATCCCGCCTCCCGAAGTTGTGAGTCTTTAGCCCAATTTACCATGCGCCTCGCTCTAATTCCTCCTATTCACGACCAATTCGTCTTCTCTGAGAAAGCCGATACGATTGAGCTCCATTTCAGCGAGGATCTCATTACCGTATTGAGAAACGACTACCGTTTCTCCTATCTCTATCCCGTCTATTCTTCCTCAGGCGCAAACATCCTCCGCAACTGGCCGATGAAACCCGATGCCCCCTGCGAGGAACAAGATCCCCACCACAAGTGGCAGCCCCGACTTGTCGGGGCTGCCTGAAGAATGATAACATCTCAATCCACATCCGTGCGGAACGGCGAGGCAGGAAGCCCTTCCCTATTGAAGAGGTTTACATCAGGAAC
>JBILMI010000080.1:0-9822 GCA_044375585.1 Luteolibacter sp. | reverse complement strand
CGGCAGCTTCCATGCCGTCTTCATCGGAGGCGCCGATGATCGTTCCGCCTTTGGTTCCACCACCGGCCATCATGCAGCTGAAACAGCGAGCCCAGTGGTCGCGTCCGCCGCCGTCGTTGATGCGTGGAGTGCGTCCGAATTCACTGAGCACGATGACCAAAGTTTTTTCCAAAAGGCCATTTGCTTTGAGATCAGAGATCAGAGATGCGATGCCCGGATCCATCGCATTGCCGTGGTCGCGCATGGCGTTGAAAATATTGCCGTGGTTATCGAATCCGCTTCGGTTCACCTGTACGAAACGGACACCTTTTTCTACAAGGCGACGAGCGAGTAGCGCGCCACGCCCGAACTCTGTGTCACCGTATCGTGCTATCGTCTGTGGTTTTTCCTCGTCGAGCTCAAATGCTTTCAAGGCCGGGCTCTCCATCAGCGCGACTGCGTCTTTAAGCGCGGTCTCAGAAGCTTTCAGTTCAGTGGCTCCGAGGCTGCTAGAAATTTGGGCGTTCATTCTCTCAAGCACCTGTAGGCGCTGCATTCCGCGGGCGTGGCTGATGCCCTCAGGAAATGCGAGATAGGGATCTTTATCACCGGGTCTCCCGACGTAATAAGCCTCGCATTGCTGGCCGAGATAACCGGCGCGGGCGGGCTGGCCGCTGATGCTTACAAAAGAAGGAAGATCACCAAGCGGCTCGCGCTCATGCGCCACCATCGAGCCGATGCCTGGATGAAGGATGTTCGGCGACTGGCTGAAGCCGGTTTGAAGTTCGTATTGAGCACGGCCGTGATCGCCGTTGGTTCCTGTGATTGAGCGGATTAGGGAGGCGTGATGCATCTGCTTTGCGAGCTGCGGGAAAATTTCCGATATCTCCATTCCCGGCACAGATGTTTTGATTGGGTTGAACTCGCCCTGCACCCTGCGGCCCGGTTTCGGATCCCACGTGTCGAGGTGGCTCATGCCGCCGCTGTTCCAGAAAAGGACGACGTGTTCTGCGTGGCCTTGGCCGGGAACGGTCTCTGCCATCAGTCGACTGATCGGCATGCCGAGCATCGACGCACTGAATAATTTCAGCATTCGGCGACGGGTAAACTGGTAATCGTTACAGGCGTTCATTGGGTTTTGATATTTCTCAGTTATGGGATAAAACGGAATTCGTTGCAGTTAAGGAGCGCCCAGCGAAGATCGGCCATACCTTCGTGGGGATCTTCAGAGAGCAGTGCGAGGGCGAAGGTTTTTTCCTCCGCTGTGGGAGGCCGGGTGAGGATTTCTCGGTAAGCATAGACGATCGCTTGCGCCTTATCTTTTTCTAACAAGTGGTGGATGGGTTCCAGTGAGCCGACTCGTGAAGCTTCGTGTGTCATCCTGCCGTTGAGCATCATCAATTGTTGACGCAATGAAGATGATGAATCTCGGAACTCGCCTAAGCCTGCGCGTTCGGGTTGTCCGAATACTCTTAGGAAATGCGCAGGGGGCGCGGGAGTTGCCATCCGCATCGCGCTATCGAAACGTGGATTATCATCAACTGTGTTGGTAACGGTTTTGGTGGTGTATTTCATCACCTTTTGCTTCTCCTCATTCTGGGTTGCGGCCATCTCGCGAGCTTTGATCTGTTCGTCGGATTCTTTGCGCATCGTCTCGAGTTCGGATGCTTCGTTGGGGGTGAGGATGGAATTGAAATCGAGTTTTAAAGAAGACTCCAAGTCGTAACCATCGTTCCGCATCATCGGTTTTTCAGCGTCCATCTGCGGCGCCGGCGCTTCGCCTTCCACCATCACATACTCGCCAGTTGGCACTCTCACCTCGCTGCTGACTTCTTTATGATTTGCGCCTGCGGGCCATTTGAAATTTTCGAGATGTCCGGCAGTGACGACGCTGTCGTAAAGCACTTCTCCCAGCATGCGGCGTTGTGGAGCGGCGGTGAAGTTTCGTTCACTATCCTCGCGAACGGTTAGAGGGATTTCTGCGGTGAGCGGAGCACGTCGATAAGCATCAGAAAGGGCGATGATACGGATTAAGCTCCGAAGATCGTATCCGCTGGCGATAAATTCACGAGACAGGAAATCCAAGGTCGATGCGTGATGCAAATCTGCGTAAGGAGAGAAGTTATCCAGCGGCTCTACGAAGCCGTGCCCGATCATTTCTGCCCAAACACGATTCACATAGGCGCGGGCAAAGAAGTCATTGCCTGGGTCAGTGATCAGTCCGGCAAGTTTTTCGCGGAGCTCGCTGGTGCGGTAGATGTCTCCGTGCACATTGAGTAGGCGGCTTTCTTTTTCTGCCTCAACGAGAACTGGATCTGCCTTTTTACCTGCGCTTGGGTTCACGGCGTCGAGCAAGGCATCCAGTGATTCCGTTTCACTTCCTCCGATGGATTTTTGTTGTTGCTGCTCACGGAGCTTTTCGAATCGAGTGAGGTAATTTGGCGTAGAATTATTTTTTGCGTTTTTGAAAGGGAAACGCGGGCTGACAGCTTCGCGCTCTTCCGGTTTCGCTTTGTCCTCGGGAGGCCAGAGCACGGCCATCTTACTGCCCTCAGTAGTATAAACTGTACCCATTCGCTGGTTACCGACCTTTTGAGTCTTTCCAAAAAATGCAGCGAGATCATAGAAGTCCCGCTGTTCCCAATCGTCGAATGGATGGTCGTGACACATGGCGCAGCCGATGCGAACTCCGAGGAAGACTTGGGCGGTGGCTGCCGCGAGCTCCATTGGGTTCGCGTCGTCTCCAAGGATAAATCCGACTGCAGGATTGGAGTTCGCGCGGCCAGATGCAGCGATGAGTTCACGCACCATGATGTCGTAAGGTTTCGCTTCAGCGATGGAGCTGTTGATGAAGGCGAGTAGCTGATTGCCTCCCTCGATGCTGGATCGGATACGCAACATATCTGCCATGAAAATGGTCCAGCGGTCCGCGAAGCGGGGATGAGCGAGTAACTTGTCCACGAGCTTTTCTCTACGGTCACCACTCCATGCCTCGAACTCGCGGATTTCGGGAGTTGTCGGGATACGCCCGATCAGGTCGATGGTTGCGCGCCGGAGAAATACAAGGTCATCAACCGTCCCGGTGGTAATGGCTTCCGATTCTTCATTCTCGCGGCGAAGAATATCGTCGAGGATGGCTGCGGCATCGGTAGCGGATTCCGGCGTGCGATCGGGAATGGAGACACGTTTGATTGGCTCTGGCTTCTTTTCGGTGAGCGTGACTCCGTCTGGCCATGGCGCACCGGCTTTCACCCACTCATCTAATAGGGCGACCTCTTTCGGTTCTAATGCGCGGCCTTCGTCAGGCATGACGCCTTCGTCAATGGGGCGGAGGTGGAGCCGGACAAGTAACTCACTCGCTGCAGGATTACCCGGGACGATGGCGTCCGCCGTATCGCCACCCTGCATGATCCATTTGTAGGTATCCATCCGCAGTCCACCTTTGGTCTTTTCTGCATTATGGCAGCGGACACAGTTTCGCTCCAAAATCGGTTGGATCTCAGCGACAAAATCCGGGCTCGCGGCAAAGACTGGGAAGCCAGTCGCCACAAGCACTAGAGTTTGAAGGATGGAGATACGGGTAGGCACTTCGGGCGTTAAAAAATAATTTCAGTAATCCTATAAAAGAGCGACGGGAAGGGAAGGGGATTCTCCAAAAAACCGACGAATCACAAGCTTACGGCAGCAAACCACCTCGTATTGCGGTTTTTTGCGATAATTACGCGAGAACTACGCCTCCACCCAGCTAATGCAGCAAAAGAAGGATTACGTTAGTCAGAGGTGATGGAGGGAAAGCTGTTTTTGAAAGCGATCGAGATGAGAAATTGAGTGAAATGTTAAAATGAGACACCTCGTATGATGCCCTGACCCCAATGGTGTAAATTTATTCAACATGTCGGGGCAACCAGCGACAATGGGTCGGCAAGGTTTGTGCGATTGAGAATCCTGTAATTCAGATTCGATTTGATGATGCGCCTGTAAAAAGCCAATGGCTCCTCCTTGCGAGTCATTTTTCTCCAATCACGCAGTATCCCATGCTCATGCTTATGGGCCAGGGCGGTGAGCAATTCGTCGGGATATTTGCACCGGTGCTCACAGCCATCGATTGCAATGGTATGGAATGATCCCCAGTTTGTTGAAGCCCCCTGGTCCCATGTCAGGTAGGCGGCATTCTTGAATCTTCCGATTCTTGCTCCGTGGTAGTTCAGGTGGTGGAAAAGCTGCAGCTCATGATTTACCCCTTGATACGGGGTCTCGATATTCCGAATATATTTCATGACTTTCATGTCCATCATGCTCTCGTATAGGCCGAGGTAGGTTTCCACGTTGGTGTTGGAACACACAGCGTGCCTGTCATTGCACCCCCCCCAATCCTGCCCGCTTGGAATCCAGATTCTTTTTTCTCCAAGTGCGGACATGGGGGGATGAGGAAATGTCCAGAGGAAATCCGAACGCGTCACGATGTATCGTTTGTATCTCCTCCCGGATTTCCACATCTCTCTCAGCAGCTTAAGCAAACGACGATAATTGTAGTTCAAATGCATCCCCGAACCGTTTCTTCCGGCCAGTCCGCCAAGCCAGTTTCCCTCAATTCGACATAGTTCATAGAGCCCGTTTCTCCTGCCCCGTTTCCGGCAGTCTTCATCAAATAAGTTTTCGTAGCCGATTTTTGCATCGTCATAGATATCAGTCGCAACAACGCGATTAGAATCAATCATGTGAAGAAGTTTCTCGTCTTCCGGCGACATGCGACTGACACAGATTGCCATGTCCGCATCGAGTGCTTGGATGACGTTGTCTGATAGATTGGAAGCCGTAGATTCCAAACATCGCAATGTTCCTAAAATGCATACAAGCGGACGATCAATCATTGCGGGAATTCCTGATTATGGGTACATTCTGTTACAGGCCAACTCAGATTGAAAATTTTGCAGCCGGTAGAGAAACGCGTATAGGCCGTCGGCTTCCATTGTAAGCTCATCGTGGGATCCGCTGGCCACCAGGTTACCGTCCTGCATGACATGGATGGTGGTGGCGTTGCGGATAGTGGAGAAGCGGTGGGCGATGACGATGGTAGTGCGGCTCTGCATGAAGCGGTCGAAGGCTTGTTGGATTGTTTTGTTCGGACTCGCTGTCGAGGGCGGAGGTGGCTTCGTCCAGGAGGAGGATGGGGGCGTTTTTGAGGAAGGCGCGGGCATGGAGATGCGTTGGCGTTGACCACCGGAGAGGCTGCTTCCGTTCTCGCCGGTGAGAGTATCGTAGCCATTGGGTTGCTCAAGGATAAACTAGTGGGCGAAGGCAGCTTTTGCGGCGTCCTCGACTTCTCGAATTGGGGTCATCTCGAATTGGGGTCAGGTGTCTCATTTTAACATTTATCTTTTCAAGTTGGATTCTTTTCTAGAGGATCATCTGATGCCAAGAGCCTTAAGACATCAGTATCCGGGTGCAGTTTACCACGTGATGGCGCGTGGAGATGGTGGTAAGGCGGTGTTTGAAACTGATGAGGACGGAAAGTCGTTTTTGTTTCGTTTAGGTCAGGTTTGTGAGAGTCATGGTTGGCGGGTGCATGCATGGGTGTTTATGAAAAACCATTTTCATCTCTTGCTTGAGACACCTGAGCCCAATTTGGTGATAGGAATGAAGTATCTGCTTGGAACATTCAGTCAAGGTTGGAATGCAAGGAGAGCACGCAGGGGACATGTTTTTCAAGGTCGCTACAAATCGGTTCCGGTGAGTGCGGAGGTTGGGAATCCATATTATTTTCGAATTGCAGCGGACTACATTCACCTCAATCCAGCACGAGCAGGTTTGGCGGGAGGTAAACGTGGAGAGTTGATTTCCTATAAATGGAGTAGCCTCCTAGCTTACGCACAAGGAAAAGGTCCGGACTGGTTGGTGATGGATCGTTTGCTTAACGCATTTGAGTTAGCGAAGGACGGTAGAGGGCGGCGGGCGTATGTTTCTTGGTTAGAAAAGCGTGCGGCCAACGAGGGCGGGAAAGTGGATGATGCGGCCATGAAAGCTCTACAGCGAGGTTGGTATTTAGGAGAACCGAGGTTTGTCGATCAATTGCGTGCGGTGCTTAGCGGTGAAAGAAACGTGAAAAAGCAAAAGGGTCGTGATGAAGTAGCTAGGAGGCATGATGCGGCGGAGGCAGAGAATTTAGTGAGCCGTGCTCTGGTAAAGCTAGGTATGCCAGCGCATCAAAAGGATCTTTCTAAATTACCCAAGGGGGATGTGAGAAAAGTTCAAATAGCGGTGCTCATCAGAGCCTGCACATCGGTGGGCAACCCGTGGATTGCAGAGCGGCTCCAAATGGGACATACTGGAGCACTGAGTCGCTTGATGGGTGGGCTAAGAAAAGATAAGCAAGCGATGAAAGAAGTAGGGCAGTTGAAAGAAATGTTAAAATGAGACACCTGACCCCAATTCCTGTTATGACCCCAATTCCTGTTAGACACCTGACCCCAATTCTCCCACGGTTTCCATCGCCCCTTGACGGTAGTAAGGGACTCTGCTTGATATTATTTGTGCTTAAAATACATAATGATCTCATACGGCTGGTTCTAATGACCCTGATCGTCATCTCTTCGGGCGTGCTTTGCTTCGCACAAGAACGCACGTGGACGAGCGATGAAGGAAAGAAAATAGTCGGTGAACTGCTTCGCGAGGATGGCGAGGCGGTCGTCCTCAAAGTGGGTTTAAAGGAATTCAAAGTGCCGCTAACCAAGCTCTCCACAGAAGATCGGGAATGGATCGAAGCACAGCGAAAGGAACGTGAGGAGCGCAACAAGGAGGCGGCAGCCCTCGCGGGAACCAACAAGTCATTTCCAAAAAGCGATACTCAGCCAGTGACTTTTCACGTCTATTACCCCAGCAACTACACGGCGGACAATCCACGCCCGATGATCATTCTCTTCAACGCTTCCGGAGATGGAAAAGCCATTTTGGATACATTCAAACAAAGCTGCGAGACCATGGGTTGGATCGGCGTAGGCTGTGACACCTTCAGAAATGGTGCTCCTAACTCCGAACAAGACCCCTTGTTCAAAGCTCTGCTGCCCATTATCGAATCCTCAGTTATACACAATCCGCAACTTCTCTATACCGGCGGCATGTCCGGCGGTGCGGCACGGGCACTCCAATATACGGCACTATTCGACCGTCCTTGGAAAGGCGTTATTTCGTGTGGTGGCTGGCTTGGGAAACAGTTTGATCTGGAGTACCGCAAAGGCATGGCGGTGGCTTGGGTCAACGGTGATAAGGACAATAACGCCAACGCATGGGTCGCCAAGGATTCCGAAGTTCTTAAAAAACGCAAATGCAAGACAAACCTATTTCCCTTCCCCGGAGGACATGTCATCGGACCACCGGATATACTCACGGAGGCAATGCGCTGGGCGCAAGAGATCGCCGAGAAGAACGCAAAAGAGAAATAAGAATATGGCCGGTGGCCGCAATAAATCATACCCTGCATAACATTCCGCAAGCCATGTAGCGGATCTATCCATCATTCAGCCATCTTCACCCGGGAACCACACCCCCCCTCCAATCACTCACCCTCTTTCATTTCCATATCCACAAACGTGAGTGGGGTCAGATGCGGCGTTGAAATCAAAGGCTGATTTGTGCTTTTTTGAGGATGTCGGGCTTGAAGGGTTTTTCGCTTTTTAGGACGCCGTAGATCAGGTGGAGGAGCTTGGTCATAACGGCTCCGATGATGACGATGGAGGGTTTGCCTTTCTCCTTGAGGCGTTCGGCGAGGCTTTGCAGATGGGGTTAGACCGTTTCCCAAAAGTCCTTACCGAAACGGGAACTGATCAGGTTTTGGATTTGTGCCGTTCTGCGGAAAGGATTTCACAATACCGGCCTGAGGACGCCGATTCCGGCGTTGCTCTTCGGTTGCGGATGCTTATCCGCGCCCTCATCGCGCCTTGGACTCGGCATCCACAGGCCGGCCTTTTCGGTAATTACTTTTGACAAAAGGTCTAAAGCGCATGGCCGACATGGCGGGAAAGAACAGCGCCTTGCGTCTTGCGTCTTTCTCCCCATAAACCTAGACTCCTCGCAGTTGAACTTCTGCTCCGCGAACGAAATTTGAATTTTTTCCATCATGCAACTCCTCGAATTTGAAAAACCTGCTGCTGAACTTGAAAAAGAGATCGAAAAGCTGCGCTCCAAATCGGCTGCTCAAAATCTCGACTTATCGGCTGAAATCGCCACCATGGAGAGCAAACTCGCCGAAACACGAGCCGCGATTTATCTAAACCTTACCCCATGGCAGCGTGTTCAGATTGCTCGCCACACCCAACGACCTTTCATGCTCGACTACGTCTCACTCGCATTCACCGATTTCAGCGAGCTCCATGGAGATCGCCACATCGGAGATGATGCATCCATGCCTGGCGGATTCGCGATGTTAGGTGAACACAAATGCGTTGTGCTCGGTCACCAAAAAGGCCGCGACACAAAGGAAAATCTCAAACGCAATTTCGGTTCCGCGCATCCGGAAGGATATCGAAAATCTCTCCGCCTGATGAAGATCGCTGAAAAATTTTCAATGCCCATCATCGCACTCATCGACACTCCGGGAGCATTCCCAGGGATCGGCGCTGAAGAGCGCAACATCGCCGAAGCGATCGCTTTCAATCTTCGTGAAATGATGTTGATTAAAACTCCTATCATCGCGGTCGTCATCGGTGAGGGCGGCTCCGGCGGCGCGCTCGGAATCGGTGTTGCGGATCGTGTATTGATGATGGAAAACGCTTACTACTCAGTGATCTCTCCTGAAGGTTGCGCAGCCATTCTCTGGAAACATCGCAAGCATGCTCCTGAAGCCGCAGAGGCAATGAAACTCGTCGCGCCAGACTTGATGAATCTCGGTCTTATTGACGGAGTGATTCCAGAACCCGTCGGCGGCGCGCATCATGATCATGCGGCGACTGCCGTCTCTTTCCGTGAACACATCTCCAAAGAGCTCGATCACCTTTGTTCGCTCAGCACCAAAACACTTCTCCAAGAACGCTACGACAAATTCCGTAAGTTCGGTGAATGGAATGAGGCTTGAGTTAAAAGCTGAAAATTATGAACGCCCGCATCGTTACCTTCTTTGTGATATGTGGCTTCATCACGATCAGGGCGGCATACGGAGAAGAGATCAACATTGAGACCTTGAAAACTCTCAACGATGACTCCTTCCAGAACCGCGAAGAAGCCACCAAAAAACTCATCGCTTCGGATATTTCCATTGAGACCATCCAAAAGTTGATTTCCCAAGCCGATGAACCTGAAGTTAGACACCGACTCAATCTCGTCATCCAAGGCAAAATGGAAATCATTGGCTGGGCGGTTCTGACAAAAGAGGAAATGATCAAACGAGCGAAACCCTGTGGAAAAGAACGAGATGGCAGAAAACTCTACCTTGCTCGCATCCACCACAATGGAGAGGATGTTATAGGTAAATACAATTTTGAATGGGTCGATGGAAATTTTCCTGTGGGCCAGAGCGAACTTCAATTGCCTAACTTTCAAGTATGGATCGGCAAAGGCACATGGGAAAAATGGGATAAAGCTTCTTCTAAAATGATTCCCATGGGCAGAAAGAAAGACGGCAGAATCATCTACGCCGCACGTGCCACACTTAACGGCGGGGTTCATCCTGGAACTCTCATAGCAGGCGAAACCAAAGCCCGAATTTCTTGGGGAGGGGAAGTTGTGTTTTCAGATATTTTTGAGGTGCTTGAGATGGATTAAGAATGACAAAATGCTTAGGCTCAAAACGCTGCCTGCCAATTCCACGAATCCATATCCATCGTCCTGCTCGTGTTTGGTAGCTTGATGTCG
>JBILMI010000235.1:0-2547 GCA_044375585.1 Luteolibacter sp. | reverse complement strand
CGGTTATCGCAAAAGTTGTATCTCCTTCTGAACGAGAAAGATCCTTGCAGGGTTCGTTGATCCGTGCCACGCGTGAAAATGGATTTTATGAACAGTTGGAAGAGTTTGTGATGCAGTTTTCAGTTCATACTTATTGGATGGAACGCATGCTGGATGAATCTTCCATCATCGCGGTTGGTGAAAGCTCAGTAGATGTGCCTCCTATGGTTATTGAAAAGAAAAGAAAATCAAATCCACTTGAATGGGTTCCGGAACAATTCAGGGAGTCGGCTTTGATTGGAGTTGGCGGGGTAGCTTTGCTACTTGTTTTGAGTGCCCTGTTATTGTGGTTGAGGTCTAGAAAACGCCTCAAATTTCCTGAAATTGAGTTAGAAGTGAGGTTGGGTGGAAGTCACGGGGCTGGTATTGGTGCGGTGGTTCATTTTGGTAGTCCTGCTGTGTCGCCTGCGCGGCAGAGGGAACAAGTGCCAGAATACCTCAGACGTGCCTAATTTTCGAAAACTTGGATTGAACCTCTGGCTTTAAGAGGTGAGGGTTGGCGCGGATGGATAAACCCAACATATTGGTAGATGCAATCGTCCTCGGATCTGAAGTGAAGCTACCTGGCAAACTTGGTGAAATGAGTCTGACGATGCAGGTTCTGTCGCTTGCGATGTGGCCGCTGTTAGAACAAGTCCTCGCATTTTTTGTTGGCATGAGTGATGTCCTAATCGCGGGTCGAATGGCGGTGGGGGATGAAAAGATTCCTGTCATGGATGCAATGGCGCTGGGTGGTTACGTCGCTTGGTTTCTTTTTATTTTCCAAGGTGCGGTAGCCACTGGGGTGATGGCTTTGGTATCGCGTGCGACGGGTGCTCGTGATTCGAAATTGGCGAGTCTTGGTCTGGGGCAGGGTCTTTGGTTAGGTGCGATGGCAGGTTTTGCTGCATTTGTCGTCTTGCAGGTAGGTGCTCATTTTATCATTCGTTGGATGGGACTAACTCCAGAGGCTGCAGTTTATGCTGAAGATTACATCCGAGTGCTCGCTTGGTCGGGACCGATTGCAGGTGCAACGTTTGCAGTGAATGCGGCGCTGCGTGGAGCAGGTGATACGAGAACTCCGTTCATGGCGATGTTGGTCGTTAATTTGGTCAACATTGGTACGAGTGTACTTTTTGTATTTGGTCCTGAGCCTTTCGGAGGGATGGGAGTTAAAGGAATCGCGCTCGGAACCGTGATTGGCTGGATTGCTGGACTAGCAACTGTGGTAGGCATGTTAGCTATTCGGAAACGCGAAGGTTTGCGTTGGCGCCGTGAAGCTCTTGCCTTTCATTTGGATACCATCGTCCGCATCTGGCGAGTGGGTGTTCCTCAGGCTATCGAAGTGGCAGGCATGTGGGCCATCCATTCGTATGGTCTGCGGGTGATTTCCCGCCTTGGTCAAGAAGGAGCTTTGGGTGCTCACTTTATGGCAGTTCGATTAGAATCGATGAGTTTTCTTCCTGGCTTTGCGATCGCCTCAGCGGCTGCTGCGCTCACGGGGCAATACCTCGGTGCTGGATCAAAAGACATGGCTCGACGTGCTGTTCGGTTCGCGTGGAAACTCGCAGTTTGCGTGATGCTTGGAATGGGAATATTTTTTGTTCTCGGGCGTGAGCAATTGGTTGGTTTGATTGCTCCGGGTAGTGAATTGCATGTGAAATTAGCTGCACCGTTGTTGGTCGTATGTGCAATTTCACAACCGTTTTTTGCGACCTGTATTATTCTTAAAACAACCATGCGTGGCGCGGGTGCTACACGTCTTGTGATGCGTTATGCTTTCTCCAGCATGTTGTTTTATCGGATCGGGGTATTGTGGGTGCTCTCGAGTTTCAATTTTATCTCGCTGACCGGCGTATGGATTGTGCTGAGTTTGGATTTATTCACCCAAGCGATTTTGTTCACTCGTCTGCACTTTAAAGGGGATTGGCTGGATGCGAAGGTGTGATTTAAGGGTCAATGATGAAGGGTGAGGGGTCAAAGCAGAACGAGTTTTAACGAGCTATTAGAATTTAGGCGTAGCCGTATTGGCTTGGATGGAATGAAATGGAGTCAAAGCAGAGCGATATGTTTTAAATTTCACTCTTCATCATTCACTATTCTCTCTCCTGATCTTTCAGCAGCTCAATAAACAGTATCTCCACTTTGTTCCGCGCCCAAGGCGTCTTTCTGAGAAATGACAAAGTAGATTTGATCGATGGATTGTTAGCAAAGCAGCGAATTCTGATGCGGTCAGCGAGTTCATCCCAACCGTATTCCTCGACAAGCCTCTCTATGATAATTTGCAGAGTGTAGCCGTGGAGAGGATCGTTTGGGTGGGAATCCATATTTAAGGAAGCTCGCGGATTTTTAGATTATGACAAAGGATAGGTGTGCCCTCAGATTCGAGGCAAATATGTCCGTTATTGGGCGAGGCGTTATTACCTGTGCAGGCGATCTCCGCTTTCGCGTCATCAAATGCCCATGTATCTGGTTTGCTATTTACTCTAACAGAATCCGCTTTCTGCAACGCACGCCAACCAACCTCAT
>JBILMI010000079.1:0-9937 GCA_044375585.1 Luteolibacter sp. | reverse complement strand
TCACTTGCGCGGAAGTGAAAATCATCGGCCCTGTTAGAGATTTGCATTCCGGCATCTTCGGTGGTGCGATTGCCAATCCCGCCACCGCCCTCGCGCGACTCGTCGCTTCTCTGCACGATTCAGAAGGTAAGGTTGCGATCGAAGGTTTTTACGATGAAGTCCGTCCTCTCCAAGCATGGGAGCGTGAAATGTGGGCGAAAGTCCCGGGGCTTTCCGATCAAGATTATTTAAAAGTCACCGGCTCACCCGATACGTTTGGCGAGCCAGGTTATAGCTCAGCTGAACGTGTGTTCGCGCGCCCGACCGCTGAGGTCAACGGTATCGGCGGAGGATATCAAGGTGAGGGCTCGAAGACGGTGATTCCTTCCGAGGCTTTCGTGAAATTCTCCTTCCGACTCGTTCCTGATCAAGATCCGCAAATCATCGTAAAACGCCTCAGAGCTCATCTCGAAAAACACTGTCCGCCCGGCGTGAAACTCGTCGTTGAAGACGGCCACGATGGCAAACCCTATGCCTGCGATCCACATTCAGAATTCGGTGAAGCCGCTCAACGCGCCTTGAAACGCACCTTCCCTGGCGAGCCCATGCTCATCCGCGAAGGTGGCTCCATCCCCATCGTCCAAGCCTTCCGCGAGATTCTCGGCGTCGATACCTTGTTGCTCGGCCTCGCGCTTTCCGACGCACAAATTCATTCCCCGAACGAAAATTTCCCCATCGAAAACTTCGAAGCTGGAATTCGCTTGAATCAAGCATTGCTTGAGGAGTTAGCCAGATAGATTGCGGCGGTTTGAAACTGGTAGCTACTTCTTCTAACTTACGATCTCCATGACCCTGCCTTACAGGAAGAGCTTACGGGTTAATTTCCTACCAGAGTAGGGGAATAGACCGATCAAATGACGGCACCTCGCTTGTTTAGGGAGCGAATTTTTCTATAATCAAAGGGCATTATCGATTAAAATACCTTATTTTATAAGCTTTCTAGCTTCGCAGAGAATTTCCGAATATAATCCTTGAAAAGACTAATTATAATTCCTACTATTTTGTCGTCTTTCAAATGAACCTTTCCAAAAAAGCAGAATACGCCCTCCGCGCTACGATCCATCTTGGGATCGCGAGCGAGATCGGATTGCACACGATTTCCGCCATCGACCTCGCGGAGGTGAATCGACTGCCGGTGAAATTCGTTGAGCGCATTCTCAATGAACTTCGGGAGGCCGGCATCGTGGATGCCAAACGGGGAAAATCCGGAGGCTACTTTCTCGCCAAGCCAGCGGATCAAATCGGGATCGGTGAAATTGTCCGGTTGATGGACGGTCGCCTCGCACCGATTTGCTGCGCATCGGAAAATGCCTATCAGCGCTGTACTTGCCCAGACGAGGAACATTGCGGCCTGCGGATGGTGATGATCGATGTGCGCAACGCCATCGCAAACATTCTCGACCGCTACACGATCGCCAACGTCGTTGAAGTCACGCTGCGTAAACTTCGTCGCGACGGCTTACCTCATCCCTTCGCATCTCTAATTGCCGAGAATGAATCTCCCGTGAATCAAAAACGTAAAGCAGATCCCGCAGACGGATTTCTCGCCAGCCTCTCACAAATCGCTCTCTCCACACCGGAGAAATAACCAGTTAACATCATGTCCACCCCCACAACAAATTCCGAACAGAACGAAACTTCTGCCTCCAACAACGAATGGATGGATGTCGTGTTGAGCAAGATTGAGAATCTCCGCTTCGGCTCAGTGCAGATCACGGTCCACGAAGGCCGAGTCACACTCGTCGAAAGCATCGAAAAAACGAGATTCAATTCAGACTCCACTTCTCCAAATAAATCTCGCTGAGCTTTATTTCTAACAATTCCACCGACTACCCAACAAAGGAGTCTTTCTAAAAACATATCTGCGAAAGCATACCGGAACACCGGCGGCAGACGCTTTGCAGAAAACAATGAACACAACACAACGGAATTATTTCCGAACACAAAAGACGGGTCCGAAAGGACATAAACCAACAACGCTCAAAACTCTTGCCATTCCCCTTGCGGGACTGGGATTGCCGTGCACTGTCGCAGCCATCATTCTAGCTGCTGGAATCCAGCATGCGAGAGCCCAGGATGGCCTTGCCGAGTTTGACACAAGCGCCACAGAATTCATCGAACCCACAACCTTCGACCAAGTCTGGGGCTATGCCACTCTCTACAAAGACGATCTGAACCCCATCCTTCAGGAGTTCAAACTGCGCGGCCGCTATCACGGGCAATACTGGGATGTTGATGCTGACCAAGGCAGTCAAAGCGATTGGGAAGATCGCCGTTCGCGATTCGGCTTTGATGCCAAGCTCTTCGACAAAAAAGTTGAAGTTCGCGCGGATTTCCAAAGTAATAACGGTTTCAATGACTTCTATGACGGCCTCGTCGATGCATATGTCAGGTGGAAACCAAAGACGTGGCTTACTATTACCGCGGGCAAAACAAAGCCGCTCATTGGTCAATATGACTGGCTTGAACCCACGATTACACAGCCTACTTTCGAACGTTCCCAGATTTTCAACCAACTTCGAGTGAACCGCGCAACCGGGTTGACAGTGGAGGGAGTTTTAGATGCGTTTTCGTTGCGCGGAGGAGTTTATACAAACAGCACTCCATCTTCTACGGCGAACCCACTCGGGATTTCTACCGGCTCCTTTGGTGACGGCGAATTCGGTGACTTCAATGGAGGCTACTCGGCATCCCTAGGGGCCGGATATGACTTCAAACATCTGCTCGATTTGGAGAAGGCGGACTTCAGGCTCGATTGGCTGCATAGCGATCGCGACGCGGACGACCTTGTTCTCAACCGTTACGACGACATCATCTCGTCCACCTTCTGGCTCAAGGAAGGGGATCTCGGTCTAGTGCTCGAAGGTTACCACGCCACCGGTGGAGATGGCACGAACACGGATGTCTTCGGATTCTTCATCCAGCCGACCTACGACATTATTCCAAAGAAATTACAGCTTGTGGGCCGATATTCGTTTGCCAATAGCGATGGCCCTCTGGGAGTTTACGGGCAATCTAGGTATGAACGAACGGTTTCTACTACAACTGCAACAAACAAAGGACGAGGTGATAGTTATCACGCGTTATACGGTGGAGTTCAATACTTCATCTATGGAGACAAACTTAAACTGATGGCTGGAGCGGAATACGCGAAGCTCGAAAATGATGCTAAGGAATCCTATGACGGGCTGACCCTGCTTAGTGGCCTTCGCTTCTCATTCTAACACCTACAACTTATTAAAGAACAAAAAGAAACTATTTCATCATGAAAACTATAGCACTCATTTCTACTATTTGGGCCGTAATTGTTTCTGCCGCTTTCGCGGACGAACTGCTCAATGTTTCCTATGACCCCACCCGGGAGTTCTATCAGGAATTCAACGCCTCGTTCGCCAAGAAGTGGAAACAAGAGACTGGGAAAAGTCTCCTCGTTAAACAGTCTCACGGCGGTTCCGGCAAGCAGGCTCGCTCCGTTGTCGACGGTCTCCGCGCAGATGTCGTTACTCTCGCTCTCTCGGGTGATGTTGACGCTATCGCCAAGCAGGCCAACCTGCTACCCAAGGACTGGCAGGCCAAGCTCCCTAACAACAGCTCCCCTTACACCTCAACGATTGTCTTTGTCGTGCGCAAGGGGAATCCCAAAGGAATCAAGGACTGGGGCGACCTCGTCCAGTCTGGTGTGAAGGTGATCACCCCCAATCCAAAGACATCGGGTGGTGCTCGTTGGAATTATCTTGCCGCATGGGCCTATGCTTCCCGCAAATTCAATGGCGATGAGACGAAGGTGAAGGAGTTCATCAGTGCATTGTATGGTAACGTTCCGGTACTCGATACCGGTGCACGTGGCTCCACGACCACTTTCGCGCAGCGTGGCATCGGCGATGTTTTCTTGTCATGGGAAAATGAGGCTCATCTGATTGCCAAGGAGTTTCCTGGTAAAACGCAGATTGTTATCCCTTCGATCAGCATACTTGCAGAGCCTCCTGTTGCAGTCGTTGAGAAAAACACCAAGAAGAACGGCACAGAGGCTTTAGCGAAGGCTTATCTTACTCACCTTTACAGCCCCGAGGCGCAGGACATTGTGGGCAAGCACTTTTTCCGTCCGCGTGACAAGAAAGCGCTGGCCAAGTGGTCGAGGAATTTCCCGAAAATCAATCTAGTGACGGTTGATAATGAGTTCGGCGGTTGGGGTAAGGCGCAGAAGAAACACTTTGATGACGGGGGGACATTCGACGAAATCTACAAATAAAAACCTTACATAGCATTCATCCTTGCGGCCGACAGTCCAATCCTGTTGGCCGCGCTTCTCATTCTGAAAAACTCAACTATCTAACATTTTAATCATAACCCTATGAAAACTAAAATATCACTAATCACATCGGGCGTTTTTGCGGCAGCTCTTACTGCCATCACACTCACTTCGTGCGATAAGAAAAGCAGCTCTGCAGGTGTGAAATCTATCGAGCTACTCAACGTTTCCTACGATCCCACGCGTGAGTTTTACGTCGACGTCAATCGAGTCTTCGCTGCGGACTGGAAAAAACAAACCGGACAGGAGCTGAACATCCAGCAATCGCATGGCGGCTCGGGAAAACAAGCCCGCTCCGTGATCGATGGTTTAGAGGCCGATGTTGTCACGTTGGCTCTCGCCGGAGATATCAATGTGCTGGAGGCCGAAGCGAAACTGCTTCCGAAAGATTGGCAAACGAAACTACCCGATAACAGTTCGCCATATACTTCGACGATTGTGTTCGTGGTTCGTAAAGGAAACCCGAAGCAAGTGAAAGATTGGGGTGATCTGGTTCAACCTGGAGTCGAAGTGATCACACCCAATCCAAAAACTTCTGGTGGCGCGCGTTGGAACTACCTCGCTGCATGGGCATGGGCAGATAAGGAATACGCGAAAGACGAGAGCAAAGTGCTCGATTACATGAAGCGTCTTTTCAAAAACGTTCCTGTGCTCGACACCGGCGCGCGGGGCTCAACCACCACCTTCGCGCAACGTGGCATCGGCGATGTGTTTCTCTCATGGGAAAACGAAGCCTACCTGATCGAAAAAGAATTTCCGGGTAAAACGGAGATCATTTATCCGTCGATCAGTATCCTGGCGGAACCACCGGTGGCGGTTGTTGAAAAGAACGCGAAAAAGCACGGCACTTATGAGGTTGCGGAAGCCTATCTGAAATTTCTCTACACCGATGAAGCGCAGATTCTCGCTGGGAAACACTTTTACCGTCCACGAAATAAGGAAATCGCCAAGCAGTTCGTCGATAAACTCCCAGCATTACCACTGGTGACCATCGATGCCGATTTCGGTGGTTGGGCGACCGCTCAAAAAACTCATTTCGCCGACGGCGGAACGTTCGACCGAATTTATCAACGCTAACATATTTTCGAAATGCCCAAACGACGTGTCATTCCTGGCTTCGGTATGAGCCTTGGCTTTTCCATCACATGGCTGAGTCTCATTATTCTTATCCCGCTGGCAGCTTTGTTCATCAAGGCCGCTGGCTTGGGATGGGATGAGTGGCGTGAGCTGTTAGGTTCGCCTCAGGTGATCGCGGCAGCGAAACTCACCTTCGGAGCAAGCGCCGCTGCTGCCACAGTCAGCGCAGTGCTCGGGCTGTTAGTGACTTGGGTGCTCGTGCGTTACGAGTTTCCGGGTCGACGTTTGTTAGATGCGATGATCGACCTGCCTTTCGCGCTACCGACCGCGGTGGCAGGGATTACGCTCTGTGCGATTTATGCACCGAACGGTTGGCTTGGAGAAACTCTTGCGAGCTGGGGAATTCAAGCAGCATATAACTGGCTTGGGGTTTTTATCGCACTCACCTTCATCGGCTTTCCGTTTGTCGTACGCACCTTGCAACCGGTGATGGAGGATTTAGGGAAAGAAATCGAAGAAGCGGCAGCGACTCTTGGTGCGGGGCGGTGGACGGTGTTTCGACGTGTTGTATTTCCGTTGTTAGTTCCTGCACTGATCACGGGATTCACCTTGGCTTTCGCTCGGGCCATCGGGGAATACGGGTCGGTGATTTTCATTTCAGGAAACCTGCCATTGAAAACTGAAATCCTGCCCCACCTCATCATCATTCAGCTTGAACAATACAAATACGAGGCCGCCGCTGCAATCGCCACCAGCATGCTGGTCGTTTCGTTTTTACTGCTCTTTCTCATCAATCTCCTGCAACGCCGGCTCGACTGGCAAAATCGCTAATTTTCTATGTCTGTTAGAAATGTTACTACTGAATCTGCGCTCGACCGCTGGCTTCTCATATCTGCTGCCGTCGGTGTGCTTAGCTTATTCTTACTGCTGCCACTTGCCGCTGTTTTTGTTGAGGCGCTGAGGAAAGGCTGGGAGGTGTTTCTCGCTTCGCTGCATGATGAGGCCGCGCTCTCCGCCGTGAAGCTGACGTTGTTGGCCGCGCTCATTTCCGTCCCGCTCAACACCTTGTTCGGTATCTCCGCCGCATGGGCGATCACGAAGTTTCGCTTCAAAGGCCGTTCGCTGCTGCTCGCGCTCATCGACTTACCCTTCGCCGTTTCTCCCGTGATTGCGGGCTTGGTTTTTGTGTTGTTGTTTGGAGCGAAAGGTTGGTTCGGCCCCTGGCTATCAGAACACGATATCACAATCATCTTCGCGTTTCCTGGGATCATCATCGCGACAATTTTCATCACTTTTCCTTTCGTCGCGCGCGAGTTGATTCCGCTGATGGAAAGCCAAGGTAGCGATCAGGAAGAAGCGGCTGTTACACTCGGTGCGCGTGGCTGGCAGATTTTCTGGCGTGTGACCTTGCCCAACATCAAATGGGGTTTGCTCTATGGCGTGCTGCTTTGCAATGCCCGTGCAATGGGTGAATTCGGCGCGGTATCGGTGGTATCCGGTCACATCCGCGGCAAGACCAACACACTGCCGCTGCACATCGAAGTGCTCTACAACGAATACCAATTCAGTGCTGCGTTTGCTTGCGCCACATTGCTCGCTTTGCTTGCGCTGTTCACTCTCGGCATCAAAAGCCTCATCGAACAACTCTCCGGTCACTCGGCTTCCGGCAAACACTAATTTCAGCTTCTAACTCTTATGTCTATCTCCATCCAATCCATCCGTAAGACTTTCGGTTCCTATACCGCACTGGAAGATATTTCTCTGGAAATTCCAAATGGTTCGCTGACCGCGCTGTTAGGACCTTCTGGATCAGGAAAAACCACGCTGCTCCGCATCGTTGCAGGTCTTGAGTTCGCCGATCCAGGTTCAGGAAAAATTCTTTTTCATGGCGAAGACGTCAGCGAAGTCAGCGCTGGGAAACGAGGCGTGGGGTTCGTTTTTCAGCATTACGCGTTGTTTCGTCACATGACGGTCGCAGAAAATATCGCCTTCGGACTCAGTGTGTTGCCGAGCGGAAAACGCCCTTCCAAAACAGAGATTCGTGATCGCGTCACGGAATTGCTTGGCCTAGTCAAATTAGAAGGCTTGGACAAACGCCGTCCACACGAGCTTTCCGGCGGCCAACGCCAACGCGTCGCGCTTGCTCGCGCACTTGCGATCCGACCTAAAGTGCTTCTGTTAGACGAACCGTTCGGTGCGCTCGACGCACAAGTCCGCAAAGATCTGCGTCGTTGGCTCAGGCAGTTTCATGACGAAATCGGCCTCACCACTATCTTCGTGACTCACGACCAAGAAGAAGCACTAGAGCTGGCTGATGAAGTTGTGGTGATGAGAAATGCGCGTATCGAACAAATCGGTGCACCGCAGGCAGTCTATGACAAACCCCGCAGCCCATTTGTTTATGAGTTTTTGGGTAACGTAAATAAACTCACGGATCCCCGCGGATCTCATCAATACATTCGGCCACACGAAGTGGAAATCCGCTTCGCAGCGGAGTATGATCCTGAAACCGATGAGCTCGGCACCATCCACCACCTTTTTTCCGCAGGTCCCGTCGCTAGTCTCAGCATCCGCCTTGATAACGGATCGTTCCTAGATGTCGAAATCTCACGAAAAATCCTCGATGAAATGTGCCTGGATCAGAAAGATAGGATCGCGGTGAAAGTGCGATCTTAACTTAGCCGGAGTCGGATGGAAATGAAAGGCTACTCCCTCTCCAGCGTGCGGTGATCGAGTCACCCAAAAATGCCATATCGATATTGCCCTCCTATCGGATTCGCGTCTTGGCGGCGGAAAATTCACAGCCTATCATCACTTCGCACCCGCAATTTTCTAAGCGACCACTGCTAGACCTGAAAGCAGAATTAGAACCACAGATGAAAGCAGATCGACACAGATGGGAATGAGTTTTGCTCATCCCATTCTCCAAATCAACCAGATGAATTACGAATTTTCCATAAGTCTCTGAAAATTAACGTTTATCTGTGTCCATCTGCGGTTCATTTTCCTGTGTAAGAACTGATCACTACTAACCTCTTCCCATGTCCGAAACTACCAAATCCGATTTCATTCGAGATATCATCGCCGCAGATCTTGCCTCTGGTAAGCACCAGACCACGATCACTCGTTTTCCCCCCGAGCCAAACGGCTACCTTCACCTTGGTCATGCAAAATCGATTTGCCTGAATTTCGGGATCGCCCAAGAACATCCCGGCGCGAAGTGTCATTTGCGTTTCGACGATACGAATCCAGAAAAAGAGGAAACTGAGTACGTTGAGTCGATCAAAGCCGATGTGAAATGGCTCGGCTTCGATTGGGGAAGCGATCTGTATTTTGCGAGCAATTACTTTGAGTTCTTCTACGACTGCGCCGTGCATCTCATTAAAAACGGCCTCGCTTATGTCGATGAGGAAAGCCCTGAGGAAATCAAACTTCATCGCGGGAATGTTCAAACACCCGGAACGCCTTCCAAATTCCGCGAGCGTTCCGTCGAAGAAAACCTCGAAATCTTCGCGGCGATGCGTGCTGGAAAATTCAAAGAAGGCGAGGCGGTCTTGCGCGCAAAAATCGGCCTGACTTCATCGAACATGAACATGCGCGATCCTGTGCTTTATCGCATCATGCACGCGCATCACCACAACACCGGTGACGCATGGTGCATATATCCGATGTATGATTTCGCGCATCCGCTGGAAGACGCGCTCGAGCACATCACGCATTCGCTCTGCACGTTAGAGTTCGAGAATCATCGCCCACTTTACAACTGGTTCATGGACAACTGCCCAGTTCCATCGAAGCCTCGCCAGATCGAGTTTGCGCGCCTCAGCCTGACCTACACGATCATGAGCAAGCGTAAGCTGCTGCAACTCGTGAACGAAGGTCATGTCAGTGGTTGGGATGATCCTCGTTTGCCGACGATTTCTGGTATTCGTCGCCGTGGCTATCCCGCTGCTGCGGTTCGTCATTTCTGCAAACGCATCGGCATCACCAAATACAACGGCACCACCGATGTTGCATTGCTTGAATACGACATCCGCGATCACCTTAATAGCTCAGCACCTCGTCGCATGGCGGTGCTTGATCCATTAAAAGTCGTCATCGAAAACTTCTCCGAAGAACCTACGGCAAGCCTAGTCGTTTCGAATCACCCCCAAGACGAATCGTTTGGTGAACGGGAAGTTTCATTCTCTTCGGAAATTTTCATCGAGCGCGAGGACTTCCAAGAAGTTCCCGAGAAGAAATTCTTCCGCCTCGGTCCGGATCGTTACGTTCGCTTACGCGGCGGACCGATCATCCAATGCACTGGTTTCGATAAAGATGCGGCAGGTGAGATGATTCAAGTTCGCGTAAAACTTCTTCCCGAGACCACCGGCAAAGATTCTCCGGAAGGAGTTGTCTGCAAAGCGGCGATCCATTGGGTGGATGCGGCAAGCGCCGTCGATGCAGAAGTGCGCCTCTACGATAGGCTTTTCAATGTTGAGGATCCCGATGCTGCGGAGGGCGGTTTCCTAT
>JBILMI010000234.1:0-2611 GCA_044375585.1 Luteolibacter sp. | reverse complement strand
GTGACGAGTCGCCAAACTTCACCAGCGAGAATTTTACTACGATCGAATTCCAAAAAAATCCCGATCTGCGGGTTTACAAACTGAAGCAAATAAACCAACACGTGAAAAATCGCATAATACCGCAGAACCCCGGGAAAGGATAGCCAGCCAAATTTTCTTTCGCATTGATTAAGAAATTGCATCGCGATGAGACTTCATCACTTGCGCTTGATTGACAAGCTCCGCTCGCATCGACAAGTTTCCTGCGTGTCAGAAAACGTCCTGCATTCTCCATTAGAAGCCGCTCACCTTGCGCTTGGCGCAAAACTCATCCCCTTCGGGGGTTGGGCGATGCCGGTGCAATACACGTCCATCCTCAATGAGCACGCCGCTGTCCGCGAACGCGTTGGGGCATTTGACATTTCACACATGGGAAATGTGTTTGTGACCGGAGAAAATCACGTCGCATGGTTGGATCGCTTACTGACCAATCGTTTTTCCGAGCTCCGGCCCGGTGAAGGTCAGTATACGATGATGCTTAATGAAAGGGGCGGCGTGATCGATGACTTGATTGCTTATCGCATTTCCGAAGATGAAGCATTCTTGGTGATCAACGCATCCATGATTGCTGAAGACGTCGCGTGGATGGAAAAACATCTCGAAAGCGGCGTGACCCTGCGCAACGAATCCGATGCATGGGCGGGCATTGCGATCCAAGGTCCGGATACCTCAGTCACGTTTAGCAAACTTTTCCCCAACGAAACCCTGCCACTGCGCAATGGAATTTCGAACACCGCAGGTGGCGAGATCATCTGTCGTACTGGCTACACCGGCGAGGATGGCTTCGAGTTTTTCTGTCCAGCTGCTCAGGGAATCGAGTTCTTCAACGCCTTCATCGCCGCCGGAGCCACTCCTTGCGGACTGGGCGCTCGCGACACCCTTCGCTTGGAGATGTGCTACCCGCTCAACGGCAACGATCTCTCGCCAAATCATTCACCTATCGAGGCAGGACTCGGTTTTTTCTGCGATCTGGAGAAACCCGATTTCATCGGGCGTGATGTGCTAATCGCACAGAAACAAAATGGCCCAGTCTATAAGCTCACGGCCATCGAAGTGATTGAAAAAGGCCCGCCACCGCGCTCGCATTATCCGGTGCTCAGTGAGTCCGGCGAAGTTCTCGGTGAACTTTCCAGCGGCGTCCTTTCCCCAACTTTAGGCAAAGGAATCGCCATGGCTTACCTGCCTGCCGCTTACGCAAAAATCGGCACGGTTCTCAAGGTAGATGTCCGAGGTCGGCAATTTGCTGCTGTCAGCGTGAAAAAACCCTTTCTAAAATCCACACAATCATCCAAAAGAGCATCCGCATGAGCGCTTCCGAAATTCCAGCTGACCTACTTTTCCAAAATTCTCACGAATGGGCACGCATCGATGGCGACATCGCTACGGTTGGAATTTCCGATCACGCGCAAGCAGAGCTGACCGATGTGGTTTTCGTTGAACTTCCGCCTATTGGCAAAACCGTTGATGCGGGAGATCCGACGGCAGTGGTTGAATCCGTCAAGGCGGCTTCGGATATTTACTCGCCGCTTTCCGGCGAAGTGGTTGAAGTGAATCCAGCTGTCGAAGGTGATCCATCTTTGGTTAATACCGCGCCGTATGGCGATGGTTGGATTTTCAAAATCAAGATCAGCAAGCCAGACCAAATCGTTGGCCTCCTTGCCCCAAGCGCCTACGGCGCTTTGATTGGGTGATGCTTATTGGAGAGCCGTGCCTCTGGCCGGCTTTTCTTCTTATTGCAAATAAAGCCAGCCGGAGGCACGGCTCTCCGTTATGTAATCACAGCGGTTTGGGTGATATATTGCATCCATTCTGTGGTGAGCTCCATCAGATATGGACGTGTGAGGATACGCGGCCCTGCTTGTCTCTTTTCTAAAAACTAACATCAAACAAAACTGTAATATTTAGTATCATCTACTAAATATGCCGTAGTTTTTGAATTGACGCTACCATATCGTGATTTAATCTCGCGTTCGTTGTTTCATAATTTTCCTCATGCGTTGCGTCCAATGCGGTTCCCTAAAAGACAAAGTCCTCGATTCCCGCTCGTCCAAAGACGGGACGACGATTCGGCGTCGGCGCGAATGTCTGAAATGCGGATATCGCTACACGACTTACGAGCAGATCGAGCGTACGGAGTTACGCGTGGTGAAACGCGACGGCACACGCGAATCTCTCAACCGCGAAAAGATCACCAGCGGCTTAATCAAAGCCTGCGAGAAGCGCCCAGTATCGATGGAGCGCTTGGATCGTGCTGTGGAAGAAATTCTAACAGATCTTCACAAGGATCACCTCAGCGAGGTTCCTTCCGCATCGATTGGAGCAAAGGTGATGGACAAACTTCACGAGATCGATCCCGTGGCGTATGTGCGCTACGTTTCGGTTTACCGTCAGTTCGAAAACGTGAACGAGTTCATCGCAGAGATTCAATCGCTCTCCCGCCGTGCCGCGCGAGATACCTTCCAACGCCGCTTGTTCAAAGAATAATGCGTCGCTAACTTTTATGAGTCATCAATATTTCCGTATAAAACTTTTGTGATCGCTTTCATCAACCAACGCCCCGCGATTCAGATCG
>JBILMI010000233.1:0-2618 GCA_044375585.1 Luteolibacter sp. | reverse complement strand
AAAACATCCGTGAGCGCCTTGCTGACTTCGAAGACGTCACCGACCGTGCAATTCAAAGCGACGACATCGCTGTGGTGGATTTCACCACCACCCTCGATGGGCAATCCCTCACCGATGCGATCGGAGAAAAAGGCCAATACCTCGCAAAACGCGAAAATCATTGGCTCCCAGTCAAAGAGGGCTCGTTCCTTCCCGGCTATGCCGAACAACTTGTCGGCTCCAAACAAGGCGATCAAAAAGACGTCACCATCACCTTGGATGATTCGTTTCCTTTCGAAGAGCTCCGAGGCAAATCTATCGTCCTGCATACCACCATCCAAGGCATCAAAGCACCGAAACTCCCTGAATTAAACGACGACTTCGCCGAAAAACTCATTCCTGGAAAAACCATCGACGAAATCAAAGCCGTCATCCGCGAAAATATGGGAATGGAGAAAATCAAGCAGATCAACGAGCTCAAAGTTTCCCAGATCGTTGAAAAACTCAATATCGCTATCAACTTTGAACTTCCTGAGGAAATTGTGAAACGCGAAGTTCAGAACCAAGCGAACACCCTAGTCGAGCAAGGCAGCCAGCAAGGCGCATCCGATGAAGACATCCTCAAACAACAAGAGGAAATCTTCTCTGTCGCAACCAAACGCGCAGTCACCAACCTCCGCACCAATTTCCTTCTCCAAGAAATTGCTCAAGCGGAAAAAATCAACGTCTCCGATGCCGATTTACTTGGCCATATTTCTCAAATCGCTCAGCAGCGTAAGCAACCAATCAAAAAGGTCATCAAAGACCTTCAGAAAAATCGCCAAATTCAATCAATCCGGAATTCGATGCTGATTAGCCAGACCATTGACTTCCTCGTTGAACAAGCGATTGTGACAGAAGTATCTACTGAAGAATTCCAAGCTAACCCCGCTTAATCACTCATGAACCTTTTTCCTGCCTCCAATCAGTCCGGTTCCAACCAGACTCCTAAAAATAGTTATTACGTTCCCATCGTCATCGAGTCTGATGGACGCGGCGAGCGCTCGTTCGATATCTACTCACGCCTTCTCAAGGACAGGATTATTTTTATCGGCACTGGAATTGATGATTACGTCGCCAACTCGGTCATCGCCCAGTTGCTTTTCCTCCAAATGCAGGATCCGAAAAAGGACATCCACATTTACATCAATAGCCCCGGTGGTTCAGTCACCGCAGGACTCGCCATGTATGACACCATGCAGTTCCTAACCTGCGACGTGAATACCTACTGCATCGGCATCGCTGCCTCGATGGGCTCCGTGCTCCTCACCGCAGGAACCAAGGGAAAACGTTTCTGCCTGCCCAATTCACACGTCATGATTCACCAAGTATCTGGTGGAGCACAAGGAACCGCATCCGATGTCGAGCGCACGATCGGCTTCATGTTTAACCTCAAAAAACGCCTCAACGGAATCCTTGCCCATCATACCGGCAAAACAATCGAACAAATCGAACACGATTCTGACCGTGATAATTACATGACTGCTGAAGAATCGGTTGCCTACGGTCTCGTGGATAAAGTCCTCGAATCCCGCAAACAACTTCCAGACGTCGTTAAAGAAGAACTGAAGAAGAAAAAAGACTGATCCAACATCAGAATTTCGATTTCAGAATTTATCATTTAGATTTTTTCCATGGCCCGCGCTTCCAATCTCACCATGTGTTCCTTCTGCGGAAAGAGCCACTCCGAGGTAAAAAAACTCATCGCCGGCCCTGGCGTTTATATCTGCAACGAATGCGTCGACGTTTGTAGCAATATCCTCGATAAAGAGATCAACCAGCCAGACGCAACCACTGGCAAAAAGCGCAAGGGCAAACCCTCTCACTCACGAGAGGAAATGCCCACACCTGCGGAACTCCTCGCTGAACTCGATCAATACGTGATCGGTCAGGAAACTGCCAAACGCGTTCTCTCGGTCGCTGTTTACAATCATTACCTGCGCCTCAACCAAGACAATCTCTCGGTATCCTCGGAATTCAACGACGTTGAGATTGAGAAATCCAACGTCCTTCTATTAGGCTCAACCGGCTCTGGTAAAACCTTGCTTGCCCGTACTCTCGCGCGCGTGCTCGATGTGCCTTTCTGCATCGTTGATGCCACCACTCTAACCGAAGCCGGTTACGTCGGTGAAGATGTGGAAAACATCATACTTCGGTTATTGCAAGCCGCTGAGTTCGATGTCGAACGCGCTGAGCGCGGTATCATCTACGTTGATGAAATCGATAAGATCGGGCGTAAAACTGAAAACGTTTCCATCACCCGCGACGTATCCGGTGAAGGCGTCCAACAAGCTCTGCTTAAAATTCTTGAGGGAACTGTATGCAATGTCCCACCTCAAGGCGGCCGCAAACATCCACAACAAGAATATATTCAGATCAATACGGAGAAGATTCTCTTCGTCTGCGGTGGCGCATTCGTCGGCCTTGAGGACATCGTCCGCCGCCGCCTTGGTAGCAAAACTCTCGGATTCCACTCTGATACCCAATTCAACGACCTCGACGAGAAAACCTCTAAAATTCTCGAACGCGTCCTCCCCGAAGACCTCCTTCACTTTGGCTTGATTCCGGAATTTATCGGACGCCTTCCGGTCATCACTGCC
>JBILMI010000078.1:0-10119 GCA_044375585.1 Luteolibacter sp. | reverse complement strand
TATTTTAGACATTTTTCTTAATTAAAATCTGAGACTTGGCGCTTGATCAATTGATGATTCGCCGAGCTATAGGCCTCCGGATCGCTCAATAAACGTGGCTTTGAGGCCAAATTTCTTCGCAGTTAAGTCGCCCAAGCTTCTAACCCCAAAGGTTTCCGTGGCATAATGTCCGGCGTAAAACACATTCATTTCTCTCTCTTCTGCTTCGATGAAACTCCAGTGCGGGCCTTCTCCGGTAACGAAGGTATCGATTCCGAGTTCGGCAATCTTTGCGACTTCGGAGCCTGCGCCACCTGTCATCACGGCTACTTTGCGCGGGGTTTTACTCCCGCAGGCAGCGCTTTGGGCGGGCCGTCCCACTGCATTTTCAATGGATTTTTGTAATTCATCTCGCGAGCCATTCCATTCTCCGACGACCGCTGTGGCAAAGCCATCTTTGGGTAAAATCGGTTGGATCGACTCCAGTCCAATCGCGCGGGCGAGAAGAATGTTGTTGCCGATTTCAGGATGAAAATCCAAAGGCAAATGCGATGAATAGATCGCAAGGTTGCCAGCTATTGCTGCCTTAATTTTTTGGAAATAGGGACCGGTAATTTTTTGTGTGCCCTGCCAAAACATCCCGTGATGCACCAGTAGCAACCCGCCCTCTTTTGCAGCCTCTACAATCACCGCGAGTGAGGCATCAACCGCAGAAATGACTCGCTGCACCGTGCCGTCGTTTTCTAACTGCAGGCCATTTAGCGCGCCAGGATAGTCGCGAACTTCCGAGGTTTTCAGTTCACGATCCAGAAAGTTTACGATCTCACAAAGGTCAGCCATCTAGGAGCCTTAGCCTTTCCGACTCCAGGTGACAACCCCTGACATGAAATCAACCTCGCGACCCTCAATAAAATCCACCAGATCCTTCGCTAACTCTATTTCCCAGGAAATTTCCGAACCGTCCCAGGGGATTGTGAGCTTCGCTGCGTGCAGTGCTTGGCGTGGAAGCAAGAGACGTTTCGCGAGCGATTCATTCCAATCCTGCGCCATCCATTCGAGATACTCACTGCCATCACCTGAATAAATTTTATCCCCGACAATTGGAAATCCACCAAATGCGAGGTGGACTCGAATCTGATGCATCCGTCCCGTTTTAGGAAAACAACGAACTAAACTAAATTTTTGACCGTCGCGTTCGAAGCGGTGTTCTACTATAAATCCAGTAGTGCAATCTTTTCCTGATGGATCAACCACCTGCCGCACCCAGATATCACTTGGACCGAGTTCGCCGGCTCGGCAAATCGGCGCATCGCATTGCCATCCATCTTGCTCTGGCCAACCGGAAACAATCGCCAAGTATTCTTTCTTCGCCTCGCGTCGTTCAAAAATCATCCCGAGTTCACGCGCCGCAGCGGTATGTTTGGAGCAGAGAACCAAACCACTCGTTTCGCGATCCAGTCGCGTAATGATTCCCAAGCAAGCACCGTTCTCCATATCATAAGCGTAGAGATTTTCCAAACCGCCTAACAGAGTTGGCTCCGGTTTTTGATTTGCTGGATGAACGATGAGCGGCGCGGGCTTATCCACGACCACCCAATCATCACACTCATCAATCACCCGGAAATCTGGAATTACCTGCAATGCCATTGCGCTTCTATTATCCCGAAAATCTATTTTTGAACCACGAAAATCACCAAAGGAAAAAGAATTACATAGATTTTTACACATCACTTCTTGATGCAATTACCACAACCATGCCATCCTGATTATTTCGTGCTTTTGGTATTTTTCGTGGTTAAAGTTCTCTTCATCCATTTAAATAAAAAAGCGCGCCGGAAACCCGTCTTAAAAAAACAGGTTTCCGGCGATGATCAAAAATGCGTGTGATAAACACACCCTAGCGAACTAGGACTTGTAGCGGAGACGCTTTTTATGGCGATTCTGCTTCATGCGTTTTTTGCGCTTGTGCTTGTTGATCTTTGTTTTACGGCGTTTCTTAATGGAGCCCATGGTATTATACGGGGTTGGAGTTCAATGAAAATTAAAGGACGAGTTTGTTGAGAGGATATTCGATGATCCCCTCTGCCCCAAGCTTCTTGAGGTCGGGGATCATGTCGCGAACGAGAATCTCGTCAATCACGGTTTCTACCGCAACCCAACCTTCTTCCGAGAGTGGCGAAATCGTCGGGCGACGTAGAGATGGTAATTTAGCGAGCATTTCGTTGAGACGATTTGCCGGGAGGTTCATTTTGAGGCCGACTTTGTCGCGAGCGAACAAAGCGGACTTAAGGAGCATTGAGATCCGCTCCATTTTCTCGCGTTTCCATGGATCCAAAGCGGCGGCTTGGCTGGAATAAAAATGCGGGAAAGAGGTGAGCAAGGTGTCAACGATGCGAAGACGATTTGCCTTGAGAGAAGATCCAGTCTCGGTGACATCGACGATTGCGTCCACTAAGTCGGGCACTTTGACTTCGGTTGCACCCCAAGAAAATTCTACTTCGGCTTTGATTCCGAGTTTATCGAGATAGCGCTGAGTGATTCCAACACCTTCAGTCGCGATGCGTTTTCCTTCCAGGTCCTGAGGTTTCTGGATCGGAGAATCTTCCGGAACCACAAGCACCCAACGCGTTGGGTTAGTTGTGGCGCGCGAATAAGGTAGCTCAGCAAAATCGACAAGATCGGTGCCACTTTCGGAAGCCCAGTCCAGACCGGTAATTCCGCAATCGATGAAACCTTGTCCCAAATAGCGGCCAATTTCTTGTGCACGGATCAGATAAATATCGAGTTCCGTATCATTCGAAGTCGGGCGATATCCACGCGAAGAAACGTAAATTTCGTATCCAGCCTTGGCGAAGAGCTCGATGGTCGGCTCTTGCAGACTTCCTTTCGGAATCGCGATTTTTAGACTATTGGACATGTTAGAGAAATTCGCGGTAGCGCGAGGGGCGGCGGTTTTAACCGTGAAATCTCAGGAATCAAGCCAAGTTTCACGAAAATTCTCATTCTTTTGCTAAAATGCTAGGAATTTGCTTTTTTACTCAACGCGAAGAACTTTGAAGGGACGGACTTTGGAGAGAGAAAATGGAGTTATCCATCTATCATTATTATGTCCTCACGTGTGATTTCTATTGCTTCGAGCAGAAGCAGCGGACATTGAGATGTCGTTTTGCAGACCGAGTCCGACGGATCTGTTACACGAACTAGCACAGAGAAACAGAAGGGATTTACCTATGGCCGTCACACCAAGCAAAGATTACAAGCGTCGAGAGCGCGAACAAAGGAAATTTGATAAACGCATGGCTCGCGATGCAGAAAAAGCTCAAGAGGCTGCTGCTAAACAAGCCGCCGCTGAGGAGGCTTCCAAGGAGAGCGAGGAGCAGCTCCAAGCCAGACTGGAAGCCGAGTTTGAGGCTGAGCTCGAAGCCGAGCGCGAGGCTGTAATGGCCCCGTAATTGCTAAAAATTTGTTTATTCACCTAGTGCAGAGAATCGACTGGATGCTCGGTCTACAGAAGGGGAAAAGGGAGTGTCTCACCAGCGACTGCGACCCATGCAAGCCAGATGTTCTCAGCCGCATGATTATACCCGGTTTGAATCATCCAAATTCACCTTTAGCTCGAATAAATCCCTTCTTCTGTCCATCAGAGGAGTTACCGAGCCCGCCTCGCGAGAACGATAAAGATCTCGGATATCCAAATCCGTTACCAACATGGTTTCGACGTTTGGATCCGCTTCTGCTTGAATACCATCGCGTGCAAATTCGAAGTCTGAAGGAGTGAAAACCGCCGCGCGGCCGTAGTGAATATCCATCGCGGGGACATCGGGGAGATTGCCCACCACGCCAGCTGTGACGACATAAATCTGGTTTTCAATCGCTCGCGCCGCGGCGCATTTTGTGACGCGTAAATATCCCTGACGGTTATCCGTGCAATACGGCACGAAGAGAATTTCGATTCCTTGTTCCGCGAGATAACGTGCCGCTTCGGGAAACTCGACATCATAACAAATCAAAATTCCGATTTTTGCTTTTGGTGTTTGGATGACATGCAAACGGTTACCACCGCTAATTCCCCACCACGTCGTTTCCGATGGAGTGATGTGAAGTTTTGGCTGTGAAACAAACGAGCCATCTGGGCGGAACAACATAGATTCGTTTTGTAAACTTCCGTCTTTCTGCAGCACGGGATGCGAGCCTGCGATGAGATGCAGTCCTTGCTCACGAGCGAGTGTGGACATGAGTTCACGGAATTTTGGCGTCAGCTCTGCAAGCTTTCGTATCCCGTCACGGGAGGAATACGGCTCCATCGCAGAGAGTAACTGCACCGAGAAAAACTCGGGAAACAACACATAATCCACTCCGTAATCCTCACCCGCCGTCTCCACGAAATATCTAACCTGAGCTGCGAACTCATCGAAATCCGCAATCTTCCGCATTTGATACTGCACGCAAGCAACACGAACTTTTCGGTCCTCTCCCTCCGTTTGTTGATACTCGGGATTCAACCACTCGATCAAGGTCGCGTAGTTCATGCTGCGCGGATCGCGGATGTAGTTAGACATCACATCGCGCACCACAAAACCTTCTTTGAGCTGAAAGCCTAACACTGGATCTTTGACCAAACCGTCCTGCACCGCATGCACGTATTCCTCAGGCGTGTATTTTGCTTTGTAGTTTTCGTAATTCCACAAACGCCCACCTGCAAGAATACGACGCAAGTTCAGACGTCTGCAAAGTTCGCGCCGCAATTCATAAAGCAAGGCCCCTATCCCCTGTCCTCGCTCTGCCTGATCCACATAAATTTCCGCACCATACAACGTATCGCCTTCTGGATCGTGATTGAAAAAATAACCATCATCGGTGATTCCATAGTAGGAATGGTGACGCAGCGGATCTCTTCCTAAACTCACCACCAAGCTCGATGAGACGCCGACAATTTTTTCCCCTTTTGTGACCAAGACCTGCCCATCCTCGAACATCTGCAAGTGGCTCTCGAGCTGATCCACCCGCCATGCGCCATCCTCTTCCAAAGTTGCCGGAAAACAGCTTTTGTGGAGCTCGATCATCGCCTTGAAATCCTCCTCACGCGGTGTCCGCGCTATGTATTTCTCGCCTTTGATCTCAAATTCTCTCGGTTCCATGGGCGTGACCTTCGGTGATTCGGACTTATCAGGCAACACCAAGATGCTCCCGGCCCTCCCAATCAAGGGGAATTTCACCCACCCCCAAAGCCCGGAGAAATAGAATATGAGCCACAATGGGGGCGTAGCGGACATAGCTGGTTCGATTCTTCACTTCATATCTCGCAGTTCAGCCACTATTTTCCCCTGTCCCCGCCTGATTGTGAAAAATTTCACAATCCACTTGAGACATCGGCCACAAGCCACCATCTTTCCCGCGAAGCCACTCCGCACTATGGAAAGCACCGCCACTGTCCCAACTTACGCCGCCTACGATTCTAAGATCGAAGGCAATATCATCTTCACCCGCGTCGATGCCGCGATCAACTGGATGAGAAAGAACTCTCTCTGGCCAATGCCGATGGGGCTTGCTTGCTGCGCTATCGAGCTAATGGCGACTGCTTCTTCCCGTTTTGACATCTCTCGCTTCGGCATGGAAGTCATGCGTTTCTCTCCACGCCAAGCAGACGTCATGATCGTCGCTGGAACCGTGACTTACAAAATGGCTCTTGCCGTGAAACGCGTTTGGGATCAGATGCCCGAGCCAAAGTGGTGCATCGCAATGGGTGCCTGCGCTTCTTCCGGCGGGATGTATCGTTCCTATGCGGTGCTGCAAGGCATCGACCAACTCATCCCCGTGGATGTTTACATTTCTGGCTGCCCTCCACGTCCTGAAGCACTCATCGAAGGCTTGATGAAACTCCAAGAAAAAATCGATACGGAGCATTCCACTCAAGATCAGAAGAAAACGTTCTTCGAAGAAAACGCCTGAGATCAGTAAGCAACCCAACCATTTTCCAAAACCACTCTCTCCTCTCATGTCAGCAACCCAAACTAGCCAAGTTGCCTCAAAAGATCTTCCTGCCCTGCGTGAAGCGCTCGGAAAAGACATCATCTCAGAAATCGAATTTCGCGAAGAACACACGCTCAACGTGACGCTCGGAGCACTGCCAAAAGCCCTCGCGCTTTGCAAAGAGAAACTTGATTATGAAATGTTGTTAGATATTTCATCGCTCGATCATTTCGGCGAAGATCCACGCTTTGAAGTCGTTTATGAACTCGCCTCACTCGACAACAATCGCCACCTACGCTTGAAGGCAAAAGTTTCTGAAGACGAAGCCGTGCCAACTGCGATCCATCTCTGGGCTGCTGCCGATTGGCATGAGCGCGAGATTTGGGACATGATGGGCATTCCTTTCAGTGGGCATCCAAATCTCAAGCGCATTCTTATGTGGGAGGGCTATCCGTTCTTTCCATTACGTAAAGATTTTCCACTCGCTGGTCGTCCAACCGACATGCCAGACGTCGCATTCACTGGCGTCGCGCCACTAGAGGGCGGCCCATTTGTCACCGCCCCGGGCGCAGAGACCGTTGCCAAACGCGAGCCTCACGCGAGACACCAGGAGTAATCCTACATTTTTATTTTGCTCGTGAAGCACAGGTGGCAACGGAGCATTTTACTAATGAGAAATGCACCGAGACTCTGGGTAAACGTTTGGAAATCAATTATCCTAACCAATCACGGCTGCAACTCAATGGAACGGGTTCACTGTTAGATGAAATTTCCTGTGTTATGGTGAAAAAACTAAAAACTAAAAACTAAAAACGCTACGCTTCCAATTTAATCTTACACCTGCTCAGCATCGGCAATTGCCTGCAGCTCATCCCAGCGAGCGTAGAGAACGAGTGTCGTCGCGCGCGCTGCTTCAAGCTTTTCTATCTCAGCCGGAATTCTCTCGTAGTGATTCACCTGAAACTCAGGATCATTCACTCGTAATTCAATGGTTTTCACTTCGTCTTCAGCAGCAAAAATTCGATCTTCGATGGTTTCTAGTTCAGAGCGTTCTTTCTGTGAAAGCTTGCGTGGACGCTCCGCCCGGCCCACTGGCTTTTGTGGCTGCAGAGCTTTGAATGCCTGCGCTTGGGCTTTTTGTGCAGCCTCGCGTTGCTGGCGTTTTTCCAAGTAGTAAGAATAGTTTCCGGGAGTGACGTGGATTCCATCGTCTTCAAACGCAATGATTTGATCGCAAATCCGATCAAGGAAATAGCGATCATGGGAGACGCAGAGAATACTACCACCAAAACTCGAGAGTGCCTCTTCCAACATCCGCAGCGATGGTAGATCAAGGTCGTTAGTCGGCTCATCGAGGATGATGAGGTTACCGCCGGTTTTTAAAACTTTCGCAAGCATCAAACGGGCACGCTCACCGCCAGAAAGTAGATCGACGCGTTCGTTGATGCGTTCGTTGTTAAAAAGGAACCTCCGAAGATAAGCACGCGCTCCAAGACTTTCGTTTCCGAACTGGACTTTTTCATTGCCATCGGAAATTTCATCTAACAGTGAACCCGTTCCATCGAGTTGCATCCGTGATTGGTCGATGTAATTGATTTTCACACGCTTACCCAGAACCGCGGTGCCTTCAGTTGGATCAAGTTGAGCGAGGCAGAGTTTTAACAAAGTGGTTTTACCAACTCCGTTTTTACCGACGATCCCCGTGCAGGTTCCGGGACGGATCGAAAGATCGAGATGACGGAACAGCCAACGTGGATGCTTTTCTGTCCCGACATTGACGCCGGCTTGTTCGAGCTCGATCACCACATTTCCCAAATCTGTAGCGGGCGGCAAAAGCAAATCCATCTCGCGTTCTTCGGGTGGGGCCTCCATTCCCTCGATTTCGTAAAACGCATCGAGCCTTGTGCGTTGTTTCGTGCCACGGGCTTTTACCCCAGCGCGCACCCATTCGAGCTCAGTGCGTAGAAAGCGCTGACGGCGGCGCTCAGATTGCTCGGCGATCTGCTGGCGTATCGCCTTACTTTCGAGATAAGCCGTATAATTTCCCGGATGAGAATAGGCGCGGCCGTTATCGATCTCAATGATGCGCGTAGCGATGACATCGAGGAAATAGCGATCATGCGTCACAAAGATCACCGCACCGGCGAAGCTTTTCAAAACATCCTCCAACCAACGGATTGATTCAGCGTCGAGATGGTTAGTTGGCTCATCTAACAGAAGTAAATCTGGTTGACAGGCAAGCGCACGGCAAAGTGCGACCCGGCGCTTTTCTCCACCTGAAAGCGGACCGGTTTGGGCATCGAGTGCAGGCGTGCCGAGTGCGTTCGATAGAGAAACGATGCGTGAGTCGAGATTCCAACCATCGGTATGATCGATCAGTTCGAGGAATCCTTGGAGTTCCGTTTCCGTGCCATCGCCGTTTTCATAACGCCGCAGTGCCTCCACAATATCAGCAGCCCCTGCCGCAATGTTCTCGTGAACCGAGAGTTCTGGATCGAGTTCAAATTCCTGCGGTAAATATCCCGTGCGGATCCCTCTGCGCAGCGAGAGATCTCCAGAATCCGCTTGTTGCTCACCGGTAAGGATTTTCAGTAACGAGGTTTTTCCACAGCCATTTCGCCCAACCAAGCCGACCTTTTCACCAGCCGCGACAGCCAACGTCACTCCATCGAGCAGATTCTGATAGGAGTAGGAAAGGCGGATTTCGTTCGCTGAAAGGAGAGTGGACACAGGTGGAAACTTTAAATTTTAAACTCTAAACCTCAAGAAGAGGTGAATCGTCGGCGCGAATGGAACGGGTTCACGCAGAAAAGTAAACCGTGAACGCGATAAAAGAATTTCAACTACCATAAATCCCATTTCGCGTTAGCCTGCATCCGTGCCTGCCATTCTGATTTTCGAAACCTCTACAGATACCGCATCCCTTGCGTTGGCGGTTGATGGGCGTATCGTAAATGAAAGGAGTTACACCAGCGATCGCCGCCATAATGCATTGTTGTTTAGCCCGCTGGCGGAAATCGTTGAGGAATATGGCTCTCAGCATTTCGATATGATCTTAGTCGGCAGTGGCCCGGGAAGTTACAGCGGAACACGGGTGGGAATCGCAGCAGCCCAGGGAGCGGGATTGGTTTCCGGCTGCAAAACCATCGCGATTCCATCCATTCTCAGCACTGAAACTGCCCTTTCCGGCAAGCCATGCATTGCAGCAGGAGATGCCCGCAGAGGCTCTTACTGGATCGCGAAAATCAATCAGGGAAAACTCATCGATGGACCCACTCTGACAGATGCCGTCGGTTTTCAAGCCGCACTCGATCTTCATCCATCATGCTTTTCCATGGAGTCGATACGCTCATTTCACATTCCACTCGAACAGCCGTCAGCCCGCGGAATTTGGCAGGTATGGGAAAATGCCTCACCGGAGTTACGAGATACATGGATCACAAAACCAGCGCAGCCGATCTATCTCGCACCACCGCACATCACCCCTTCTAAGAAGCAGGTGTTTAGTTGAATCAGAGCCTGCGGGCGTTTCGACCTTCGTCGATCAACTTCCAGAAATGCTTCGAGCCAGCCAGTGCCTCATCTTCAGCAAGTGGCATTTTAGAACGGAACAAGAAATCAGATAAGGTACCTTTGTGCAGGACTCGGTAAACAATGATGGAGCCGTCCTTCACCTCGAAGTAGAATCGGTATTCCTTCGCACGAAAACGATACATCACATGTCCATCGCGCTCGATTTTTCCAAAACGATCACTCCCCGATCCATTTAGATCCTGCTCGGTCACATGGAATTCCTCCAGTAACTCAAGCTGTTCTAAAGTCCCTAAAGCGGAAATCTCCGCCGCACTGATTTCATTGAAAACGATCTGAAACACCGCGCCACTCTAGACACCTAGCGACCCGCGTCAACTTTTGGAATTTAAGATGGGGCGGCAGGATAAAGAGGATATTAGGAGAAAATTGAGCGCAAAGCGATTATGGAGTGCCTTCCGCAGTCTTTCTTCTGTCTTGCGGTCTTACATTCAGCCCTTACGATTTGCTCGATGCGTTGCTTTTACTCTCAGGCACTTGAGATCGAACTTCCTGACGGACACCCATTTCCGATGGATAAGTTTCGAGTTTCAAAGGAAATGCTACTGAGCGAACGAATCCTCCGCCCTGAGGAAATCA
>JBILMI010000077.1:0-10129 GCA_044375585.1 Luteolibacter sp. | reverse complement strand
TGAAACGTTTTGATGGTAAAGAGGGCGAGGAAAGGTTTTTTGAACATCTTTCATTGGTCTATTCAAAGGCTTTCATCACTCAATTCCGTAGTGAAATCACCGAGTTGCGCAATCGCCACGAGGAGGATGCGGCGCAAGCTTTGTTAGAGCGCTTCCAACAACGGTTTTGTGACCTGAGTTTGTTTGTGAAAGAACTCAAAGAGCGGTTTAGCCGATGGTATAACAAGCAGAAAAGCCGACGTGGGACGTTGTGGATGGATCGGTTTAAAAGTGTGCTGGTGGAGACCGGTGAGGCACTGCAAACGATGGCGGGCTATATCGATTTGAACCCGGTACGGGCAGGTATTGTGAAAGATCCTGCAATGTATGCGTGGAGTGGTTATGGGGAAGCAGTGGGCGGGAGCAAACGCGCACGACGTGGGCTTTGTAAGGTGTTGGAAGTTGCGCAGGATGGCTGGAATACGAAGGCGCATGCTTACTATAGAAAATGGTTGTATGGAGAAGGCACGGTGGCAGAAGACTCGCGAAGAAAAGGTTATACCCAAGCGCAGGTGGAGGCTGGGCAAGCTGCGATGGAAAACTTTCTGTTTTTACCCATGTTGGAAATACGCAAGCGGATGAAGGTTTTCAGTGAGGGAATGGCGCTGGGGAGTGAAGATTATGTGAAAGGAATGGCAGCGAGGTATCAGGCGCAGTTTGAGAGGCAGAGGGAACGAAGTGCGAAGCCATTGAAAAGCGCAAGCGGCGGGAAATCGGGATCGATTTTTGTGATGCGAGGGAGCTGAGAGATATTTCAAAGAGGTGCATTGATCGGCAGCAAGACTTTCGTGAACGAAGCGTTTGCCGCAGCGCGGGAGAGGTTTTCGGAGAAAAGAAAAGCAAATGGGGCAGGTTCCTCAGAGTAACATTTCTTCAATCTTATAGGGTCTCGCAGATTAACATTTTATCGCAAGTTGTTAGAATAAATCTACGCTCCGCGCAGCAAAGCCATCTCGGCGGGCTAATGTGTCCTGCATGTTGCGCTCCATTCGAAGAGATCACTTTGCAAGAAGACGGTTTCACCCAGAGGATACGCTGGATTTGATCAGGTGATGTTTGTTAGATTTAGATTAAAACGTCGCACAAAAAATCACACCAAAAACCATCGGTGACACCGATTACCTCTTTATTGAGGTAGGTGGATTAGGCGCAAAAAATCCAGCAGGCTGGAAATCCCAGCTCATCGTCCTAAAACGGAATTAGACCTTTTGCCGCGTGTCATAAATCATGCCTTTCCGAAAGAGTTGGGAATTATCCCAGCAGTCCAGAGGCTGCGGCACTTGCTTCGCTAATCTATTCTGTAGATCTTGCGTTAACCCGTCGTGCGCAGCCCTGAGGCGATGGCGTTGATGGAGAGTAGTAGTTTAGGTAGAAGCGCATTTGCTGCGGTTTGGTCTTCGCTGTGGACGTGACTGCGCCATTCCTTGAGTAATGCGATTTGCTGGTAATGCAGAACTTTAAGAGGTGCTTCGCGGATTTCTAGAGTTTTCGCCATGCGTGGTCGGCGATCATCCATAGAACCATCGAAAAGCTCTGTTAGAAGATTGCGGGTGAGTTCGAATTCAGCGGTGATTTTTTCGGTGAACAACGCATGGATTTTCCGATCGGTTACTAAATCAGCATAGGCATGCATGAGTTCGAGGTTCGCGGAAGCGAGGTTGGTTTCGACGTTGGTGAGGACGTAGGAGAGGAAGGTGGAATGATTGAGGGCTTCTTTGAGTTGAGCGAAATCTTGCTCAGATGTTTTTTTCAATTCCGCTAGAGCGCTTCCAACACCGAACCAGCCAGGTAGATAATAGCGAGCTTGGGTCCATGAGAAGACCCAAGGAATAGCGCGGAGGTCGGAGATGGAATGTGATTTCTTTCCGGTACGGCGTGCGGGGCGAGAGCCGATACGTGCGTTTTCGAGGGCGTCGATGGGAGTGGCTTGGCGATAGAAATCGATAAAGCCATCAGAGCGCAGCAAGGATTGGTAGGCGTTCTGTGAGGATGAAGAAAGAATGGCGAGGAAGCGCTCTGCTGGATCCTGTGTTTCTGGGAGATGTTTGTGTCTTGCTGTATTGATGGCTGCACCAGCGAGCAGGAGTTCTAAATTATAGGTCGCGTTGGCGAGGTTTGCGTATTTTTGAGCAATCGTCTCGCCCTGTTCGGTCATGCGGAAGCTGCCCGACATGGCGCCGTGAGGAAGAGCCGCCATGAACCAATGAGTTGGACCTGCGCCGCGTGAAATCGTGCCACCACGGCCGTGAAAGAAACAAAGTTTCACGCCTTTTGACTGACCAACCTTAGTGAGTGCGGATTGCGCGTGGTGCAAGGCGACTTGTGCAGCGAGGATGCCGCAGTCTTTGTTAGAATCTGAGTAGCCGAGCATCACTTGCTGTTGCGGCTGTTGCATGGCATGGATCGAACGCGAGGTAAGCGGGTGATCGAGAAATGCTTTTAGAATCCCTGCGGAGTTCGCTAGGTCATCCATTGTTTCAAAAAGTGGAACGACTTCAAGCGGGCAGATCATGCCTTGGTCGCTGTGCTGCATGAGGCCTGCTTCGCGTGCGAGTAGGTAGACAGATAATAGATCGGAGAGTTTCCGAGTCATGGAAATGATGAGCGATCCAAGTCCATCTTTACCCCATGCCGCCATGTGGCGCACTAGGACGCGGTATGTATCTAAGACGTTGTCTGCGTATTCACCAATTCTTGAACCGTCGTGTAGGAAGGGGCGGGTGGAATTGAGTTCGTTATTTAGAAAGTCGATCCGTTGAGATTCTGGCCATGTAGCGAAATTTTTTCCGTCAGTCACTCCTGCTGCTGTTAGAATTTCAGCGATTGCTTGATCGTGGAATTCTGAGTTCTGACGAACATCGAGTTTGGCGAGATGGAAGCCAAACATTTCGATTTTGTGGCGCACGGGGCGTATGGCTTGTTCTTCAAGTAATTTACAACCCGAGTTTTTGAGTGTGCTGGAAATTAGATCGAGATCGGCTACGAGTTGTGTGGAACAAACATAACCAAGTTTCCCATTTATTTGCTCACGCAGACAGAGAGCCATTAGGTTGGCAAGTTGGCGCCATGGTTCTTCTGACTGATGATCGAGAATTTCTTTAACCGCTTTATCGTTGCCGATGATGACGCTGAGTCCATTGATACGGTCTTGGAGTTCATCTGGAATATCGACGAGTTGTCGTGAGACGGTGAGCTGTGAAGCTAATTCCCCTAGCTCCCGCTCGAGAAGTTGGAAAGCGGCGATGCGGAGTTCAACGAGGCTGTGTTCCGTGACCGAAGGTGTGACGAGGGGGTGACCATCGCGGTCACCGCCGATCCATGAACCGAAGGACAAACGGGGAATGTTTCCTGCCGAGCGAAGAAGATCGAGTGGTAGTCCAGCATCGCGCCATGCTTCGGTGAAATGAAGATCGAGGCGGTTGACGGCAGAGGGAAAAAGATCGCGGAGGTAGTGAATCGCGTTGCGTAATTCTGAGTTGATATCTGGACGGACTGTATGAATTTCAGCAGTCAGCCACAGAGTTTCGAGAGTGGTGACCACACGATCACGGATTCTGCGTTTTTCCCTATTCGTGTATTTCGGATACTCGTTGCGAGCCATTTCCTCGTAAAGCACTCGCTGGCGCGCGCGGACGGACTCGCGTTTGGCTTCGGTTGGGTGGGCGGTGAGGACGGGCTCGACGTGGACTTCTTTGAGGACATCGAGAATTTTCTCAGGTTCGAGTCCAATTTTCAAAAGGTCGCGCAGAGCTTGAGGCCAGAGACCGCGGATGGAATCTGCACCGAGTGCTTTTTCCCGCTCGCGGCGAATTTCTGCGGCGACGCGTTCTTCGACCATGTTGAGAAGCTGGAAGCCGATGGAATAGAGTTTTGGAAGGGCTTCAGGGAGAGCTGCGTCAGGATCAATGACATTGCCAGACCATGGCATGTGAGCTAGTAATTCGGTTTCACCGGCGCTCGCCAGAGCATCCTTCAAGCATCCAAGGAGGTAGGTGAGGCGTTCGTCGATGAGATCGAAGCCAGCGATGCGTAATTCTTCGCGAGTGGATTGAGGCATGGGGAAATGAGACGTAGCAATTTCAATGCCGCTTCAGACAGAGAAAAGCGAAGTGACCGATTGACCACCGTGAATGCGACGAATGGCTTCTCCGAGAAGAGGGGCGATGGTCACGGCCTGAATTTTCGGGCCACAAGCTTGCGGCACGGAATCGGTCGTAATGATTTCTTCGATGTGAGAATTCGCAAGTCGCGTGTTCGCCAGTTCACTGATAATCGCATGTGAGACACCGGCAAAAATGCGTTTCGCACCGTGTTTGTGAAGGATTTCTGCTGCGGCGGTGAGAGTTCCGGCTGTTTCGGTCATGTCGTCGACAAGTAGGACGTCGCGGCCGTTGACGTCGCCGATGACATTCATGGCTTCGACGCGGGTGGCAGAAACACGGTGTTTTGCGACGATGGCGAGTTCTGCACCGAGGGCATCGGCGTAAGCGCGGGCCATCTTTACTCCACCGACATCAGGTGAGACGACGGTGAGGTTTGAGGTGTCCGGATGACGCTCGCGGAGATAGTTGATCAGAACCGGTTTTGCGTAAAGGTGGTCCACGGGGATATCGAAAAAACCTTGAATCTGAGGAGCGTGGAGATCCATTGTTAGCACACGATTGACTCCTGCGGATGTGAGAAGGTTGGCGACGAGTTTCGCGGTAATAGGAACGCGGGGTTGGTCTTTACGGTCTTGTCTGGCGTAACCGAAGAAGGGCATGACGGCGGTGATGCGTTCGGCGCTAGCGCGACGTGCGGCATCGACCAGAATCAGCAACTCCATGATGTTGTGATTCGTTGGGGGGCAAGATGGTTGAATGATAAATACGTCTTCTCCTCGGACGTTTTCATTGATCTTCACCGAGGTCTCGCCGTCTGGGAAGGCATCGACTTGGACATCGGCCAGAGGTTGGCCAAGGGTCTCTGCAATATTTTTGGCAAGTGTGCGATGGGCTGTTCCGCTGATGATTTTCATGGGCGGGCTGATTGTTCACAGCAGGACGAGATCGGCAACACTTTGCGGTTTAAATTTCAGGTTTTCTCAACCCATATCCTTTGAACTCAGAATTGAGGGATAAAATCGCCATCATCTGAAGCGAATTTCTTCGGAGGGCTGATAATTTTCTGCTTTTAATTGTAGGATTTGCGTGCGGATTTCTTCCATCAGTTTGTTGCGATCCTCAGTTGATAAAATTTGTGAAAGCCGTGGGTTGGTCTTAAATCGATTTTCGGCTTCGATAAGCAGACGTAATGCATCGGACTTTCGTTGCGTTTTTAATAGAGCTTTAGAGCAATTGTATAGCATGATTGCTACGTAATAATTGGTGCTGCCTGCTCCTCCTAGTTGGTTGTATGCTTCGTATTGAGCGAGAGCTTTCTCATATTCACCACTATGCTGTAGAGCTAGAGCGTGGTTGATATAGATGTAAGTTTGTAGTTCCTTAAATGCAGCTCCGTGTATGTATCCTGGCGTTTGCTTGAGGTGGCTCTCTGCTTGTTCATAGGTTTTTATGGCGTCGGGATAATTGCCGAACTGCAATTGATAAAGTCCCGACTTTTGAAGATGACTGGCATAATAAAAATGAGCTGAATACAACTCTTCCATTCCGCCTTGGAGTTGAATGGCTTTTTCATAGTATTTCGAAGCTTCATCGGATTCACCCAATAATCTCAGCGCATTAGCGGCATTGCGTGGATGGAGAGGATTGTATGGGTGAAGCGAGATGGATGTTTTGTAATCTGCCAGAGCGTTTTTTAGGAGATTCCGGTAGCCGCTACTGTTAGGGCCATTTTCAATGGCTAGTTCATAATAAAGAATCCCTCTTGCAGATAAAAGTGATTCGAGCTTCCATTTTTCTATGCCTCGCGTGTATGCGGAAATTTTATCCTCATGAGTGGCAGATGGTTTCATGATAACATGGTCCCATAAATCGATGGCGACATTGCTCCCCTTGAAGCCATAGACGCTCATGATCGAAATAACGATCAGAGAGCATATCGTTAGTGTGAGTCGGCGAAACCATGGTTGGATAGTTGAGGGTTTTCTCTGGTGTATGAGTCCATGGCTGGCAGCGGCTAGACAGATTGCGAGCATGATGGCTCCGGGGGCGGTGCGGAGTATGCCTTCAAAATTGGATTGGATGAAAATACCTATGAAGGCGGCGATACCACCGATTCTCCATGCATCAGAATGAGCATATTTACTCCAATCGCCCTGAACCAGAGAGCGGAATGTGCATAATATCAAAATCCCGACAATGAACGCAGTAAGTAAGCCAGCTCCGATGATTCCATAGTCAGTAAAAATTTGGACGAACTCATTATGCACATGTTCGGGATCGGCTGTAAACAGTCCCATATCTTCAATATTCCAGAACTGATAACTTTCCCAGCTAAAGCTTCGGCTACCACCGCCTATGAAAGGGTGCAGCAAGATGCATGAAAGAGCGATCCCGTAGAGATAAAGACGCATGGGATTATCCATCATATCAATAAGATTGCTGCCTTCATTTCTGGATTGTTGGACTGCTTGAAGAGTGGAGAGTGATACGATCGCGATAAGGAAAATGACAATCGGAGCGACGACGAGCGCAACACCGCTCCATTTTCGACCGTCCCGTTTGCTATTAAGTAGCCAGTAAATCAGAAGTGTTAAAAGACCTCCGCTTGCGCCTAACATTCCGCTTCGTGATTTTGTGAAGTAAACGGCTGATAAGCAAACCAAGGCGAGTAGCAAGAGGAAGATACGAGTTATCAATGGCCAAGAGCATCGTAAGGAAAACCCACCTAATAACAATGAGCTTCCGATCAAAAATGCAGCGCAATGACTGTAATGTCGAAAAACCCCTGATGTCCATGAGCGTGAGGTAAATGGAATAAGAAGATTATAGCCGATGTCCTGAGTTTGCACCGCCATCACCGCTAAGTTTGTGCAAATCAACAAAGCGATGCCGGTAATGATGACTGCTTGTGCCCTGCGGTCGCTGAATACGTTTTGTAAAACGATGAATGTGGAGACTGCCATGGCAACCAGCGAGAGATCGATCAGTGCAAATTCTTTTGCTGGTGAAAACCATGCCCTACATGCGAACCACGCGGCAGTGGCTAATCCTGTGATGAGAATGTAGAGATTAAACTTTCCCATTCCGTCGCGCCAGATGTTAGGAATAGCGCAAGCGGTGGCGGCGGCTAAACAAAGCATAGCAGGTCCCCAAGTCCATATTCTGAGGGTAGGACCCATGATCGCGCTGAGGATGAAACCAGCGATCCAGAAAATAGATGAAGCGATGGCCATGGCCTGAAAATCGAAAAGTTACTTAGCTCCTTTTCCAAATAAAACGGCTGGAACGGTTTTAAGTAAGATTTTTAAATCCAACCACAGCGACCAGTTATCGATGTAGCGCAGATCCATTGCGACCCACTCTTCAAAGCGAGTGATTTGATTTCGTCCACCGATCTGCCACTCACAAGTAATACCCGGTTTGACGCTCAATCTTCTGCGATGAGAAATTTCGCAAAAAGCCTCAACTTCATAGAGCGGCAATGGCCTGGGGCCGACCATGCTCATTTGTCCGATTAAGACATTGAGCAGTTGAGGGAGCTCATCGATACTCAATTTTCTGAGTAATGTGCCAAAGCGAAAAATCCGCGGATCATTATCCAGTTTAAAAACGGGACCTTCCATTTGATTGCCATGTTCCTCTTTGATGGCAGTTAGTAATTCCTCAGCATTTGCCACCATCGTCCTGAACTTAAACATTCTGAAAGGTTTACCATAACGACCCGCGCGCATTTGTGTGAATATCACCGGAGCTCCTGGGCTTGAGATTTTAATTCCGATGGCGGCAAACAACCACAATGGAAAGGTACCAATAATGATTAGTAGTGCGAGTGTCCGATCGATTGTTTCTTTGGCGAGTAGTGACCATGAAAGTTCAGGAGTTGAGCGCAGGACTAACATTGGTTTTGACCCGATCGAATCAAATATTGGGCGGGCGATCTGAGCGCGAATGAATGATGCTGCAACCCATGCTTCCACGCCTTGCAATTCGCAGATCTCAATCGCGCTGGCTACTTTCGCAAACTCAGTGCTTGCGCTGGTGAAGACAACTCGACTGATGGATTTCTGCTTGAGTATTGTGAAGAGTTCATCGGTAGAGCGATGTGCGAGATCGAAGTGGCCGTTGATATCCCAATCATCAATGGTGCCTTCACCGACCTCGGAAAGAAAAAGTGAGATTTCCTTTTCGTCACCAACGATGATGACTTGTTCTTTTCCGATGCCTTTTTTCCAGCTGAGTCTCAGAAAAAATGCTGTAAAGCGCGCTCTAAGCAACAATAAGAAAAAAATCAAAACTGCTGCGTTAATAAGAATGAGACGCGGAGGCTCGGGCATTTTCGCAAAGACCGAACCGAGAGAGATGGCCAAGCCGATGATGAAAATTCCCTGAATCAATTGCCAAGCTACAACATCAGGTTTTTTATAAGCTGATTTTTGATAAAAGCCGAATCGTTCTAAAACGAGTGGGGTAAATGGCACCGCAATATACAGGATCCAAGCGATGTCCGTAAGATTCGCTTGTTCGAAACGTGGGAGGTTAAATATGTCGCGAATGAAATCTCTGAGTAAATTAGCACAAAAAAATGACAGCCAAACCAAGGCAGCATCTGTGATAATCAAAAGTTGGATGGTGAAAGAATCTTTGCGAGAGGTGACCATGTAAAAAGGATGCGAGTCAGGAGTGAGTTTGAAAGCGACATACCTATATAACTGGCTATTGATGAAAATTTCAACGGATACTTGTAAAAAATGCCGATTTGACGCTTATGTTAAAGCCCACGATATTCTGCCGCTAAGCGTTTAGCGGTGGCAATGGTGTTGCGGTGGAGTTTGGCAGTGAACTCGGGTTGCCGATTGTAGCCACCGCCATAGAGGATGGCGATAGGAATGCGGTTTTTAATCATGGCACGGAGCAGAACTTCATCGCGGCGTTGAATCTCTTTTAAGGAAAGGTGCATTTGGCCAAAGCGATCGTTGCGATGGTTGTCCGCCCCCGAAATCCAGATCACCAGATCCGGGGCGAATTGATCGAGGGAGTCTGCAAGGGTTTGGAAAAGCGCTTGGAGATACATTTCGCCTTCGACGTAACGGACGGTTTCCACATCTAGCGAGGAGTTCACTTTTCGGGTTGGGTAATTTTTTCCCACATGGATGGAGTAGGTAAAAACTCGTGGATCATCGCCTAACAATGAAGCGGTGCCGTTGCCTTGATGCGCATCGGTATCAACCACCATTATTTTGATGTTGGGTTGCTTGTCTTGGATGTCGCGAATCGCGATCGCGATATCGTTGAAAACGCAGTATCCCTCGCCGTGTTCACGGAAGGCATGATGAGTCCCACCAGCGAGACAGACGCCGACACCCTCAGTAAGCGCAGCCTCACAGGCGAGACGAGTCGCTTCGACTTCCGTGGCGGAGCGCGAGAAAAGATTGAGCGAGGAGGGGAGTCCGAGTAAGAGTTGTTCTTTCCGATCCAATGCTGCTGATTGAATTTTTTCGATGTATGAACGATCGTGAACCCGAAGAATACGGTGGAAATCTGTGGCATTGACCTCAATGATTTCCTCAGGGCGGAGGATTCTTTCGCTCAGTAGCATTTCCTTCGAAACTCGAAACTTATCCATCGGAAATGGGTGTCCGTCAGGAAGTTCGATCTCAAGTGCCTGAGAGTAAAAGCAACGCATCGAGCAAATCGTAAGGGCTGAATGAAAGACCGCAAGACAGAAGAAAGACTGCGGAAGGCACTCCATGAGTGCTTAGCGCTCAGTTTTCCACTTATATCCTCTTTCTCCTCCCTCCCCATTTTTTAATGCCCCTTACAACCTATGCGTCCGCCCCATCTTAAATTCCAAAAGTTGACGCGGGTCGCTAGGTGTCTAGAGTGGCGGGGTGTTTCAGATCGTTTTCAATGAAATCAGTGCGGCGGAGATTTCCGCTTTAGGGACTTTAGAACAGCTTGAGTTACTGGAGGAATTCCATGTGACCGAG
>JBILMI010000076.1:0-10180 GCA_044375585.1 Luteolibacter sp. | reverse complement strand
CCACAGAAGGAATTGCTTGGATGAATTCAATAACGGGTTTGACCAATGATTGCTCTCCACGTTTCGCAAAATGATTCACATAAATTGCAGCACTAATACTAACAGGAATGGAGATGGTCAAAGCGACCAGTGCAATCATCAATGAACCAATTGCGAGTGGGAGGATTCCATAAAAATCCTGCCATTCTCCACCGGTAACCCATTTTTTGCCGGTCATAAACGACATGATCGCATCGGAAAGCGGCACGGGATCCGTATATTTCCATGCGTTGATTTTTTGAGGCGTGGCAGCGAGATCATCGATGAAAACGGGCCACGCTTTCCGTGACGCACTGAGTAAGCGTTTTGCCTCGGGAACTGAGAGAGTTTCAGGTATTTTTACGAATGCTGCGGACGCGGCGATTTTGAGGTCTTGGTTGAGACGGATGCATTCTGGCTTGCGTTCAAGCAACGCCTGCATGGGGGTTTCGATGTCTGGTTTCTCAGCGAGTGCCGCATGCGCATCGGCAAGTAATCTTTCCCGCTCGATGGAATCCTTTTCATTAGCAGCTGCTGCGAGAAGGGTTTTGCGGTCTTTCTCGAGAATATCAGCCGTTTGCAGCTGCTCCTTGGTGACCGTGACCGACTCGGTCATTTGCATGATTATAGAACCCAGATCAAACCCTGCTTCTTCGAAGGCATCGATCGTCGTTCGGTAAGCCTGAAGCGGTTTAGCATGCTTCTGTTGAGCTAATGCGAATTCTTCAGCAAGTGCCGTAACGATAGGGGGATCTTCGGTAGCTTCAGGTGGTCGAGCGCGAAGCGATTCAATCAGCTCCTTACGCTCATCATCCGTTAAATGAGGCGTCGGCAAGGGCTCTTTGAGTGCTTTTTCGCGCTGTTTTTCAAAGTTGTTACGTAGGGCATCAAGTAGCCCCGAGTTAGCATCGGTCTCGGCTTGGGGATTGTTTAGAATAAGATCGCGGGTAGGTGCGATTTGATCAGTGTAAGCATTGAAAAGGGCATTTGCCTCTCGTGTGCGGAGCAGTTCGTTTCTGCTTTTGCCGTTAATTTCGGCGTAATATGAGCGGTTTAGAAGACTCGTTAGCTGTTCGTGGGAGGTAAGATTTTTTCTGGAGATATCTACAAATTCGAGGCCACCAATACGGTAGGTTTCGAGTTCGCGCTGATATCCAGGAAAGAATCCCAGGCCTTCTTTAAGCAAGAAAGCGATAATAAGCGCAAGAATGACAATGGTGAGTCCGGCATTGGACGCAAAGAAAAACTTAATGATCCGTTCATACGAGAACCCCTTACGCTGGAAGCGGTGACTGCTTGGAGAATTTGGTGGTATTTCAGATGCCATTGTGCCGGAACGAAGTGGACGTTGATTGAGTGCCTTTGGCAAGAAAATGAGCATCGCCGAACGGATCAACGATGCTCATGTAGATTTTCTCTTTTATCGAATTTAAATCGATTATTAGTTTTTAATAAAGCCAACTTTTTCAACGATCGCCTGCCCTGCATCGGACTTAATATAGTTGATGAAAGCCTCGGCTTCAGCGGTCGGCTTGTCTGGGGCATACAGATAGCAAACACGAGCATACACGTATTTCTTAGCGTTTGCTGCAACAGGCTCTACGCCATCGATGGTGATCGCCTTAGTGCCCGGAGTTTTTGAGTAAGCCAAGCCGACGTAACCGATGCCGTTCTTGTTTTTTGCAACTTCCTGAGCGATTTGTTCGTTACCTGCCATTTTCAGCGAGCTAGAAGCGTAATCACGTCCGCCCATTGCAAGTTTCTGCCAGTCTTTGTAGGTTCCGGAAGAAGTGTTACGGGTGTAGATCGAGATTTTCCCTGGAGCTCCACCAATTTCAGACCAGTCAGTGATTTGGCCGGTGAAGATCTTGGCGACCTGAGCCTTGGTCAAACTCGAGACAGGGCTGTTTTTGTTCACGATCACTGCAAGCATATCGTGGCAAATTGCATGCTCCTTGATGAAAACGCCCTTGGTTTTGCAGAAGGTGCGCTCGTCGTCTTTCACCTTACGTGAAGACATGCCGATTTGGGCAGTCCCGTTCGCAAGAGCTGGGAAGGCAGTGGTGGATCCTTCCGCGGCGATCTCGAATTTCACGCCCTTGTTGCCAGCGGCCTTGAAAGACTCTGCAAGTTGAGGGATCAGTTTCGCACCGAGGGTATCACTACCTTTGAGGCTGAGGGTTTGCGCGCTACCCATCGAAACGAGAGCGGCTGTGGCGATTAATGTGCTAATAGCTTTCATAATGTGTGTATTTAGAGGTTTGATATAACTAGGAAATTAGAAGGAGAAACGAAGACCGCTCATGAAGGTGTAGCCGTCATAATCACCGCCACCCATGTGGGAGTATTCCAAACCGTTCATGAGTTTAAGTTTGTGGCCGTAAATGTAGTAGTTGAGTCCTACGTATGCGGAGGCGTAGGTATTACCCTTTTCGTCATCTCCAGCAACAAGGCGTTCGTAGCGGGAAGGCACACGAAGATCGTCAGGATCTTCAGATGTTGCAACCTGCAAGCGACCTACAAGTTGTAAGCCTTCTCCGATGTAGTAAGAAGGGATCAATGTGAGCCCCATAACATCCGATTGTGAGCCGTCTCCAGAGGCGAGCATGGCTTCTGTCGTAAGACCAAAGCGGCCCTGGGTGATATCATTTGTAAAGGCCCATGATGTTTTAAAGTTTGGAGATGTGCCTGTCGTGTAATCTGGCGGAGTCGGCTCTTTGTAATTCGGCTCACTATTATTCATGAAATGAACTGATGCGACAGCTGTATCTAAACCAGATTGCTCTGCGTAATCATAGCCGATTTTCGCGAGAAAGAGGGTTCCTCTATTATCGCCACTCAAGTCGGTGAATTCACGTTGGCGATCGTTACCATACACTCCGACTTCATAGAGCCAGTGGTCGGCAATGCCCTTGCCGCTTGCCCAAATACCCGTAAGCTCACCTGGAAAGAGAGTGTTAGAAAGCAAGCTGCGCTCGATAGTGAGAATCTCCTTGGAGGAAATTTCCTGTTCGCGGCTGAATTTCACTTTGGTTTTACCAGCTGAGATATTCATCGCGTCCGATGGTGCGTATGTCACGAAGAGATCGTAAATGTCCTTATAGAAGGTATCATCACCCGTGTTATCCATGCCATCGACATCGACGTTAATTTGACCTTCAAATTTCCAACTCTGGAACCACTTGGATTTGAAACCGAAGCGTGCGCGACGGGCCTCAATATCGTTGCCCCAGACGGTTTCGTCGTTACCAGCATCTTTATAGTCGGAAGTATTGAAGCTGTCGCCATCGCTTTCACCGTAAATGGATTGAACCTGAAGGCGGCCTTGAAGGGCGAATTCTTGGAGAATGGGATTATCCTCGTTTTTGTAGAGGGTGAAGGCAGACCAAGCGCGATCAAACGCAGTCTCACCTGTTAGTTTGCCGAACATTAGACCGGTTGGTTCGGCGTTCGCTGACACAAGCCCAAGCAGGCTTGTAGCCAGAAGGGTGCATTGGATGGATTTCATATTTGTTTTTGTATTTGTATTTGTAGTGTGCTGGGCACGGATGCAAATTTGTATAACTGAGCGCCTTATCTTGAAGAGGAATTGTGTGACGGAATTGTCACACAGCGACACACCGGCTGGATTGCTTATTCTCACTAGGAAATAGTGAACCACAGATATGCTCTATTCATGGATCGCGATGGAGTGTCTTATCTTGAAAAGTCACTTTGTGACGAAATTGTCACACAAGGCCACATCGGCTGGATTGCTTATTGTCATTAGGAAACAACCATTACAGATATCTGTTCTGATGAATCGCGATACACCTAAAACCCAAACAGAAGCTCAGTGGATGTTGGGTTTACGAGCTGCGCGTGCCAATATGGTTCCAGCCTTGATCGTGCAAGGAATCATGCTGGCGCTTGTGCTGGGGTATTACTTTTACCCCCCAACCACTCAATGGCTCAATCAATTGGCAGCACTCAAACAAAACTGGGGCTACGCTTATTCGGCATTGGCAGCAGCGATTGCTGGCGGCGTTATACCAGAAATCATGCGGGTGTGGTTGTTTCAGAAAGGACGCCCAAAAAAGGTAAATGCTACAAATCTTTTGTTCACCCTGCCTTTCTGGGGATGCACAGGCATGGCAGTAGATTTGTTTTACCGTATGCAGGCGCTATGGTTTGGGGCTGAGGTGACGCTTCAGGCGGTTGCCACTAAGGTCATCGTAGATCAGTTCATCTATAATCCCATCATCGCAGGACCGAGCGGGGCATGGTTTTATGATTGGAAACTTTCAGGATATTCTTTCCAGACTATCAGACGATTCTTCACATTGCGGTATTACCGTGAGGTAATTGTGCCGATATTATTCGCGACATGGGGAGTATGGATCCCATTGGTGGCGATTCTTTATTCACTCCCGTCTTTGCTCCAAATCCCCTTGTTCGGACTGGCTTTGGCGATGTGGGTGATGCTTTACACTTGGATCAGTGAGCAGCGATCTCAGCCAAAAGACTTGCCTAATTAGGAAGTGGATCTCCCGTAAGCTTGGTAAGTTTCTCAAGCAACTCGCTGTTCAGGCGTATCATCGTGTCCATCTCCACCTGTATCTTTTCGTATTTCTGCCGCATCTCCTCTTCGCCTTCAAATTCTCTGCCGAAGCCCCGAACAGCCGCCACTAAATCTTTTCCCTCTTTTAAAAGATCGGCGTCACGAGAATCCGTGTAACGATCGAGTTCTCTGAGATCATCTCGCATTTTTCTATAAAGTTCATCGAGCTTGGCGAGTTGGTTAGAATTAATTTCATCGAAGTCTTTGATCTTAACGATCTCACTGATTACATCCACTTTTCTCCAAATTTCTGCTCCTAAAGCTTCTCGGGTGAGGTAGCGAGGGCGTGAGGCCGATCCATAAATATTGAGAACTTTTGCGGATAAGTGGTATGGGGCTTGATCAATAATTTCCTGTAAGCGTTCGCGAACAAACTTATTTGATAGATAATTGCTCATCATTTTACTGGTGGCTTTTTCTCTGATGATTTTGAACTTGTTGGAGATTTCCTCGTGTTTGTCTGAAGCATCTTTGCTGGCAAGAGTGACGTATTCCTCCAAAGATGAGGCCACGAGCACTTCGTATTTGAAGAAAAACTCGGGTTTTTCGAGGGCGAGTAAATTGACAAGCATAGGTTCTGCGGATGCCGGGATGATGAGCCTTCCGCCAGCGCCATCTGCTAGCTCCATAAGAGCCCGCCAAAAATAATTGGGTAATATTAGTTTACCTGATTTATCGATCTCACCAATCACAGTGCCATCCAACGTTGCGCCAGTTAGCGCAGCATTAGCCAAAACAAAGGCCGGGCCACTGATCGCGCCGCGGTTTTTACTGAACGGGTAGGCAGGTTCTCCATCGAGACGGATCTTGATCACGGCGCGTTCTGGAAGTTGGCCGAGGTAATCAAAAAGCCTATCTTTCAACGGAGAGGAGACTTCTTTTTGAATTTGCCAAAAATCCTCAGAATCCCCAAAGATTTCCAAATGAAAGCCATGTAGATCCTCCCCAAGATCATTCTTCGGAGTGCCCGTGGCTTTCATCGACACTGAAACGACTTTAGGCAACCACATCGCCTTGTCTTTGTCATACATGTTAAAAACGGTGGAAATGTTGCCGCTGTTGATAATCACGCCGGCTTTGGGATCGTATTTGCGGTCTTCTTCTGGCTTGTGCGTCGCCAGTTCTTGCTCTTCCTCCACCTCTTTTTTGATGTCGGGTTTCTGCTCAATGACCGGAGATTTTTCGAAGGATGCGAGCTCGGCTACCCAACCATTCCAGGCTGCTTGTTCGGGTTTGCCCAGATAGCTACTGGCTTCCGAATCACTAGGATAAATAGCGGCAAGAGTTTCACCCACCAGGCTGGCAAGTAGATTGCCATCTTGCCCCGCCTCTGGAGACGCTAGCCAATTCAAACTACCCCAGAGATTTTTCTTTTCTCGTTCAATCTTATCTTTATCTGCGGAATCGGGTTTTTCGCCTTCGATCAGTTTGGAGAGCCTATCCTCAGCGGATTGGTTTTTAGGATCCAAAGCTAAAGCAAGAGCCAGCGCTTTTGCGACTGCACGGCGGTCCTCGGCGGTTTGGTAAGGGCTTCCGCCAGTGATGGTTGTTAAATATTCGGATAACCCGATGATCGATTGATCATTGATAGGCAAGTGGTCGCGTCGAAATGGTGAAATTTTACCCGTCGGTGGCTGGAATGAATCCGCACTCAATGCCGCCGTTAGCGCGAACAGGCAACAAGCACTCAGGCCTCCACTGAGCAAATTTCGGCGTCTAAATTTCATAAAGCTACCAGACCAATGTCGTTTTTAACATGAATTCACAAGAGAACATTGCAAGCGACCGCATTTTTTGTGCCCTTATAGCCATGCCTGAATCTGATACAGAAGTAGTAACTCGTGAGGAAGTGATGTTTTTCGATACCGATTGCGGTGGAGTAGTTCACAATCTTGCCTATTTGAGAATGATTGAAATCTGTCGCACTAGATTAGCGGCAAAGTTAGGAATGGTGCTGCGTGAAATGTCAGAAACCCAGATCTTTCCCGTAGTAACCCGCACGGAAGTTGATTACCGAAGGCCCGCGAAGCTTGGGGACTGGATCGTGATTCGTGGCTGGTTAGGAGAAACCAGCGCCGCACGGTTTTGGTGCGAGTTTGAGATGCGGCGCGAATCTGATAACGAATTACTCGTCACGGCAAAGCAATCGCTGGCAATAGTCAAAATGCCAGAGGCCAAGCCGATGCGGCTAAATTTCAAAGGATTAAATCGTAATCCTTAGTGTTATTGGCTCATTAAAAACTCATAGTAGCCCGGCTCAAAGCCTAGTCGCTCGATCTCTTTTTGAAGCATATTCATGGCGGCATGGTCACTCGCTTCGCGATACCGTTCGATTTGTTTTTTAAGTCCTATGATGTAAGACGCCTGTTCGCTTCTGAGCCTTAGACTAAAACGAGATCGTAATTTCGTTTGGGCTGTGTATGATTGAACAAATGCTTGTTGAATCGCGCCAATCTGAGAAAGCGATGCGGGCAAAGAATTCGACATCGTGTAGTCCTGCTCTCTCCATGTCGTCATGGTCGATGCCAAATCTGAATGTGGCACAACGGCAGCGCTGGCCTGTAAAAGATGAATCGCCTGTCTGGCTTGGGCCTCAAAACTTTGGGTATTCGCTTTGAGTCCTTGGCGATAGGTTTCCACATCACCTTTGATCCGCTCTTTCATGATGCCTTCGACACGTGCGAAGAATGCGTCCACATTATCGATCGGCATAAGCCCTTCTTGAGCCGCCGTTTTTCTGCGAAGGAATTTCTGTGAGACCGGTTGCACATTTTGTGCGCTGGTGGGCTTTGGTCTATTTATGATGACGCCAGAGTCCTCGCTACTTCCCTGAATCACTAAAAAATAAATAGCCGCAGCCGCAATCACGATCAGCACGATCAGAAATCCCGCCCCCGATGAGGAGTTCTTTTTTATAGCGGGGCGACGCGCCATGGGGCGGGCTACTCTTGAATTTGCAGCAGCGGCCAGCAAAGGATTGTTGGGCATGGCTGCGATTTTTTCCAACTCCTTAGCCAGTTCATCCGCAGAAGCGTGGCGAGCGGCTGGGTTAGGATTTGTCGCGCGCTGAATGGTGGTGCGTAGTTGTGGATGGATTGCGTGAGGCAGCGCTGACAAGGGTTCTACGCCATTCGGAGTTTTTCCCGTCAGCAATTCATGCAGCATCACTCCAACCGAAAAAATATCGGCACGATGATCAAATGTATGCGGAGGATCAATCACCTCTGGCGCAGTGTAGCCAGGAGTTCCTAAAATTTGCTCTCCTTCTTGAATTTGATTTCCTAAAGCGCTCGCGAGTCCAAAATCACCGATCTTCGGGTTCGCATTGGCATCAAGCAAAATATTGCTCGGTTTGATATCACGATGAAGGATGCCAAATTGATGAGCATTGGCCAGACCACGGCAAACATCGATCACCATTTTTAGAGCATCATCTTGATGGACAACACGACCGTTACTGATTGAATATAGAGAGCCGCCTGGCACATATTCCATGACGATGTAGAGTAGGCCTTCGACATCGCCGAAGTCATATACCCCAATCAAATTCGGATGATTCAGTTTGGCCATCGCTTTGGCCTCTGCCTCAAAGCTAATACGGAATTCTTTATCTTGGGAAAAAACCCGAGGTAATATTTTGATCGCCACATCGCGATCGAGCGAACGCTGCTTTGCATGGTAAACGGCACCCATACCGCCACATGCAATCAAGTTATAAACATCATAATTAGGAAAGAGAGCTGCAACTTCCTCTAATTCTGGAGCTACGAAGGTTGAGCGAGAAACGGGCTCGGTTTCTATCTCGATTTCGGATTGAGTCATAAAAAAGTAAAAAACGTAGGCTAAAAAGATTTAATGAACACCGCTCAAAGAGATTGTTATTTCATTTTGCCATAATGACAACTCTTCAGTCGGAAAGATCTTGGGGAATGATTCTAAACGCGAATTTAAGCGGCCAGCTCAATCGGCGGTGGCGAGTTGAAAATATCATTTGGTTTTTTCTCCTAGCTGTCTCGTTCGCAATCGCTTCATCAGTGAGCGCCGAGAAATCTCAGCCCAATGTGCTGTTTATCATCACGGACGATCAGAGTTTCGACACGATCCATTCGCTAGGAAACGCCCACATTCAAACGCTGAACATGGATCGACAGGTTAGAGAATGCTTCACTTTTAGAAACGCATACATCATCGGCGGCAAATCACTCTCCCCACTTACCGGTCGTCGGATGTCACGCGAAAGTGATTTATAAAATACCGACGAAATCGATGACTTGACGCGCCCACTCATCGACAGAAAGATATCAATCATGGCATGGCGTTTGGATGAAGCGGTCGAACACGGGATGATCGACAACACCGTCGAAGGAGCGACCACGGGAAAAATTTGGCTCGCGGGCCGCGATGAACCTTTGATCCTTTCCCTGAACGGAGATTGCTGGAGAGATCTCGCGGGGACGGTTCTCGAATTCGAAAATCTCAAACCCAAAATATCTATCGAGGCCAACTCACTCGATACAGAGCAATCCGGCATCGTCGGTGATATCACCGCCTCGCAAAAAGCCAGAGTGCCGCAAATCTCCGAGGAACAAATCACCGAATACTACCGCCAAAATCGCGAGATCCCTTGCGAGTGGAAAAATATTTTTTACCTTGAATGGTTCAGTGAAATCAACGGCCGCGTGCTGATTGAAGCTCCCAATTATCGCATGCGTATTTCCGAACACGTTTGGGAAATGGATCAAGATTCAGAAGAAGCTCAAAAACTCGCGAACATGAACAGCATGCGTGATTTCCTCGCGCAAATGATACGTCGCAGTGAATCCGACGATACCGCAGTCACTTCCAAGACGAAAAATCTCCGCGCCGAGCTAAACGAATACGAGTGGGAAGAGCGCCTCAAAGAATCGGATCGTCTAACAGATGCATATCAAGAAGTTTTAGAAAAATACATCGACGATCCAGATGCGGAGCGCAAAGAAGCATTTGTTATGGGATGGGATGGATTGCTTGGGGCAATGGCAGATCGTGAGGAAAGCGAGGATTTCGAGGATGACGATTTTGAGGAAGGGGATGGCGATTGGAATTCGGTAACCGGCGATGAGGATTATTATCATGACGGAAAATCACGTGATGATGATGAACTCAATCAAACCCATCCCTTACAAGTTCATGCCCAACAGATTTCTCTCCGCGCCTTCGAAATTCTCGGCTCAGACAGCGAAAACGATGAAGGCCCGAGCTATGAGCTGACATCCAATTTGATGAGAGTTAGCACCAAGCTTGCGGGTGTTCTCAATGACCGCTCAAGTGGCTATCAACCCGAGGCAGGTTTCGTTCTTGCAGTTTTAAAACGCTGCTTAAATTGGATCAACGATGCCGTCGGTGCGTGTCAGCAACTCATCGAAGACGAGAAAAATATCAATCAAATCGCAGCACTCGAACAACTTCGTGCAGATATTTTCAATATTAGAGACGGAATTCTCGAAATTCGACGCTCACTAAAGCAACGTTGACATTCGTCCCATATTATTAACATCTTTATTCAACAATTTGATTGCCATC
>JBILMI010000232.1:0-2670 GCA_044375585.1 Luteolibacter sp. | reverse complement strand
GCGGAATTTAGTAAAATCCATCCGAGACGGTGGTCGCGATCGAAAACGTTGCCGAATTTTCCGCCAAGATATAGGCGCTCATCACCCAGTGCATCGCTGGCATGATTGTCCAGCCCAGTGTAGATGCTCCATGGGCGCTTTTCTTTAAAATGGATGATTAGATTAGCGGCAGGCGAGTTGGTGGGAGCGGGACTCCATAGGGCCGACGCTTTACGAAACGGATTGCGATTAAGGAAGTTAATGTCCTTGCGAATAGATTCCGCAGAAGCATTGACGCCGGGGCGGGTGATTACGGCGCGGGAAAGGAAATCGCCTCCGTAGATGGGATTGCCTGCAAAGGAGATGTCGTGAAGAAAGGGCACGCCAATAACCATGGCGATGTGGCCTGAGGTGATTTCCTGCGGAGGAAACGATGCGGTGATGAGTGAATCGGTATTTTTTGATATGGCACGTTCCGCAGCCCGAGCAATGGTATCCAAGGTATTTAACGAAATGGCTTTTCCTAACCAGGGTTGGAGTTTTTTCTGGAGTTGCTTTTGTTCCTCGATGGAAAGTTCAGGTGCAGAGATGCCAGGCGTAGCCTTTCCCTGTAACGAAATCGCGGCGGCAGATGTGGGAGCGATACAAATCCCGTGCAGCAAGGGAATGAGGACTTCAGTTGAACCAACTTTGCGCTCGGTTTGGCGTTTGATTTCCTGTTGGTGCGGGGAGGCCGGTAGAGGATCAGTGACTTGGGTTTGGGGGAGTTGTGCGTGGGCAGATGTGTGCCAAAAGGAAATGGCAAAGCTAGCGATTAAGAAACGGTAACATGACATATCGTGAAAAATAAAGAAGGCTGCCGTGATGGTGGCAGCCTTCCGTGGTATAACCAATGATTAGCGAAGAAACACGCGACCATTAGTCTTCACTGCTGTGGGCTTTGCGGCCGCACGGCTAATGATGTTGGTGACGGATTTAGCGTCCACCATGGTGACAGCTGATTTTTCATCGGCTGCTTGCGGTCCAGTGGATGTATTTTGACCTTGGGATTCCAATGCAGGACCGCCAGCGGTCATGTAAAGGTATTCTGGGTTTTCCGAGCCATCCGTGTTATTGGTGCGCTTTACCCAATCTGGATCCCAGCCGACCAAGATGCCGTGTTCGTCAGTTAGTTCCTCATCATCAACGATTTCCTCAATGATCACGATTTCCTCACCTTCGTCGCTGCCTGCTTCCTCGTTAGTGATTTCAGCATCGACGAATTCGTCATTGTCGCTGATCTCTTCAACCGTGGTTACGCTTTCCTCGGATTCGGTTCCGTGGAAGACTCCAGTGGTTATGACTTCTGGTATGACGATGTTTTCATCCGCAACAGCGGTTGAGGCGATCATCAATGCGGCACCACCGATCAGGATGCGTGCGTATTGCGTTGTTTTTGATTTCATGTTGGTAAGTAGAACTTACGTTCCAGAGTTAATACGAGGAAACAGCATTTTTTGGATCATGCTATCCTATTTTTATTCTTTTTTGCTATTGGGGCCTTGTAGGATCGTATTTGAAGAGCTGGGAACTTGGGGATATAGCACAGCGTCCTGCGTGATCAGGAATTGATCTGGAATAATGCCAGTTGAGCCCAGTTTGAAGTCAAAAGTTTCCGAGTGGCCGATGGCGTCTGGCAAGGTGCCGACGAGAATCGGTTGCTGTGCATTGTCGCTCTGAACCCAGAGAAAATACGCTTGGCCTTCGACTGGAGCCGAGAGGTTGTTGACAAGTAGTTGACCGATATCGCGGGCGGAGTCGTATATGGGCACGGCGCTAGGTATCGTGAGATCAGGTGTGGCTTCACTTGTTTGCGGCGCTTCTTTTAAATTCTCATCTTGGCTGCTCGCGGTCTCTCCTTCAGGTAGTCGCCCCTGCCGGGCGAGCGCTTCTTTTAAATTTTCATCTTGGATGCTCGCAGTCTTGCGTGAATCTTGGTTAAGCATGACGCCGAGAATTGGATTTTGCACAATTGCTGTAGCAGGGTCACTGCCCGGGGTTGTGAGTTTCATGATGATGGGCCACGTGACTCCGTCTTGTGCGGTGAGGCGCTCGGTATCACGTGATGCCAATAGGGCGACTTGGTTGCGCAGTTGCTCAATTTTTTGAATTAGGCTGCGTTGTTCGCGCATGGAGCGGCTCTTGTCATAAGGAGTGGAAGGGGTCTTGTTCTCGTTTGAGGAGGTATGATCTGAATCGTTATTTGCCGAATGTAGCAGTGAAGTATCTTTCGGCGGATATGGTAATGATGGCCTTGAGATGGTGGATGTGCCGGCCTCATTTGCCGTCAATTCATCAACCGGGTTGAATGATGGTCGTATAATAACAAACAACGTGATCGCAGCGGCGGCGGCCCAACCTGACCATACGAATAAGCGTTGCTTTGCAGACAAAGAACTGCGCTGAGAAATTTTGAGGTGAATGACATCAAGTGATCTTGCGCTCGGCCGGATAGGGCGCGAATTGTCGACGGCGACAAGCGTTGCGACGAGATTTAACAGCTCTTGCTTTTGCCGAGATTGCGACGTGCTACTCTCTTCAGGTGGGTCGATACCGAAGGAATCGAGTGGGAATTCATCGTTAGAGTTCATGGTTTTTTAGCATGGATTGGAGTTTTTCCATGGCTCTACGGAGGCGGTTTTTCACCGTGCC
>JBILMI010000231.1:0-2692 GCA_044375585.1 Luteolibacter sp. | reverse complement strand
AGAATCGTTGGAGCGAGGTCGACATTCAGGGTGAAGTGATCATCGGTCTTGCCACGTGTGTCTTTGCTCATGCGTGGATCATCAATGATGAGCGGCACGCGAATGCTTTCTTGGTGCGGATACCATTTATCTGCGAGACCATGCTCTGCATGGTAGTAGCCGTTGTCGGTAGAGAAAATGACCAAAGTGTTATCGTAGATGCCCTGACGTTTGAGTTCTTCAATCACCTTGCCGCAGGTCGCATCGACTTCAGTGGCGAGGCGATAATAATTTTTCATCATCGTCTGGAATTTATCAGGTGTATCGAAGCGCCAATGCCAGCGATTGCGTCCTTCATTTTCCTCAGTAAAAAAGGAAGGAAGACGCTTCCATGATTCCTCGTTCGCGTTTGGTGGAACGGGAATGGTGTCGTTCTCGTAAAGCGACATGCTCTGCGGTTGAGGCAGGAATTGTTTCGGATTCGAGTCCTCTGCATGGGTCGCGAAGAAGGCGACGGTAAGGCAGAAAGGCTTATCTTTCGGGCGGTCTTTGAGGAACTCCAGCGAGTCGTTCTCATTTTTCTGCGTGACGTGAATCATCGTGCCGTCATCTTGCTTCATCCAGTGTTTGCCAGAATAAGCGCGACCGAAGTCGAAGTTCTTTGCGGGAAATGTTCCGTTGTGCCATTTGCCGACATGGCCCACCCAGTAGCCGTTGTCGCGAAGCAGTCCGGGATAGGTTTCCGCCCATGGAGTATTGAATTCTTTAAAACCTACATTGCCGTGGCGAGACATCCATTGGCCGGTGAAGAGGGTCGCTCGGCTGACGCCGCAGATGGCGGTGGTCACGCAGTTCTGTTTGAATCGCACGCCTCGTGAAGCAAGCGCATCGAGGTTTGGAGTTTTGACGATTGGGTTTCCAGCGACTCCCAAAGTATCGAAGCGCCAGTCATCTGCGAAGAGAACGAGCACGTTTGGTTTTTCAGTCGCAGCATGAAGACTGCTGATGAATGCCAGTGCGGCGAGGAATGTGAAAAGTTTCATAGGATCAGATTTCGATTTCACGGCTTTCCGCGGTGTCTTTTTGGGAGGCTACGATGCCCGTTAATGACTTACCATTCGGTTTATCCTTATCAAGATGGATGGTGTATTTTCTCGGTGCGTAAACAGCAGGCTCGTAACCCATAGACATCTATTTAGATTTCGCCTCTCGACTTAATCGAGGTCTAAATTCATTTTCCCTTTATGAATCAGCCGATGCCTAAGCTCAAACAAGCCATTCTTTATTGGCTGAAACTTGGTTTGATTAGCTTTGGAGGACCGGCTGGGCAGATCTCGATCATGCATCGTGAGTTGGTTGAGAAGCGAAAATGGATTTCTGAAAGCCATTTCCTGCATGCCCTGAATTTCTGCATGCTCTTACCTGGGCCGGAAGCTCAGCAACTCGCTACCTATCTCGGCTGGCGGCTGCATGGTTGGAGAGGAGGGCTGGCGGCTGGTGCATTGTTCGTGATTCCATCCGCCATCCTACTATTTGGACTCAGCTGGCTTTACATGGCGGGCGGCCATCTTCCATGGCTAGCCGCAATTTTTTACGGACTACTACCCGCCGTCATCGCGGTGATTCTCGCAGCTGTCATCCGCATCGGCGGAAAAACCCTGCGCAGCGGATCGCTTTGGGTGATCGCCGCCTTGTCATTTACCGGAATCTATTTTTTCAACATTTCTTTCATCATTATCATTTTTGGAGCAGCGATCGTTGGGCTGCTCGGCCATCAAATCTTTCCGAAACAATTTCCAGCGAGCAAAGGCCATGGTTCGTCACATGAAAAAAATGAAATCGGATTTTTAAAACTCCCAGCTGTGCCCAAAGCAACTTGGGGGCGTGCTTTTAAGATTGTTTTGATTTCCGTCTCACTGTGGTTGCTTCCGATTCTTGCTCTCGGAGTGTGGCTCGGTTGGCAAAGCACTCCAGTCGCCCAAGGCGTGTTTTTCAGCAAAGCAGCGTTGGTGACTTTTGGTGGTGCTTATGCAGTTTTGCCTTACGTCGCCCAACAAGCGGTCGAGAATTTTTCTTGGCTCACGCATCCGCAAATGATGAGCGGCCTCGCCCTCGCGGAAACAACGCCCGGCCCGTTGATCATCGTGTTGCAATTCGTTGGTTTCGTAGGTGGTTGGCAAAATCCCGGCGACTTCAGTCCGCTGGCCGCAGCAAGCATCGGCGCCTTCATCACCACTTGGGTGACGTTTGTGCCGTGCTTCTTGTTCGTGTTTCTCGGAGCTCCATATGTCGAAGGTCTACGCGACATGCCACGCATCGGCGCCGCTCTGACTGCGATCACAGCGGCGGTGGTTGGTGTAATTCTAAATCTTGGGGTGAAATTTTCCACCCACGCACTCTGGCCGGAAAAAGGACACTTTGATGGGTTCGTAGCCGCCGTCGCGATCGCATCATTCCTTGCGATGTGGCGTTTCAAAATCCCGTTCACGACCATTCTCGGTGCCTGTGCGGTGTTGGGCTTGGCATCGATGTGGTGGAAGTGAGTCAAGATGAGTTCGGGCTTTTTCTTGCAGGGAGGGAGGAGGATGTGGAGAAGATGAGTGCTTTTAATGATGGGATATTTCGAGCTCCTCTCCTCCTATTTCTCCTCCCTCCCTGTATCTCATGCCCGAAAAAACGAAAGACCCTGCTTAGCCTCCCGCTCCAATAATCC
>JBILMI010000075.1:0-10441 GCA_044375585.1 Luteolibacter sp. | reverse complement strand
GGTTCTGGTTATCGACCCAGATGATAGGACCGCTGAGGTCACGGAAGGCGACTGAGCCATCTTCCCCGGTTTTATCAGTGGCTGGTTGGGCACCGAAAGGCGCAAAGCCGGAGCCGATCGTAACGGTTTGTGGCGGTGCAGCCACTTGAGGATATGAGTAAAACGTGCCACCTGGCGGAGGTGCGACGATGCCAAGATTGACATCATTGGTGCCAGGATCATCTCCGGGGGCGGAAGCATCTACAATTTGTGCATGAGAAAGGTTAGCGCTTAAAGCGAAACAAAGCCCTATGGGCAAAGCGAGAATTCGTGGGAATTTCATATCGGATAATCGAGTTTCAAACGGGGTATTTAGACAGCTAGACAGGGTTCCTGAAGTATTTACCCAGCAACTACTGTCTGTTAATTACGGCATAAACCGCGGGGTAGGAAGTATTTTTTTTAAAAAACTCCGCCAATCAAAGCAAATCTTGGAATCCACAGAACATCCGAGAATCTGGTGAGGGCCGTTCAGGCAGTGGAAGGTTGTGGTCGAGATGTATGCGAAGAATTTGGTCAAATTCCTCGGGCGTCTTCATCCGCCGCACGGCATGTTCAAATTCGGGAGAAATCCCGTCACAGATGTAAATCAGGGTCTTTTTCATGCGTTGAATATGCCCCAGCGGGTCGAAAGATCGCGCTTCTCGAGCAAGTTCCTCGGAAAGCTCTTGGATATAAGCGAGCAAGTCTCGGTGAGTTGGCTCAATGGGCGCGTTTTTCTCAAAGGCCGCGGTGATTTGCGAGAAAAGCCAAGGGTTACGGATCGCGCCTCGCCCAATCATAAGTCCGGCGGCTCCGGTTTGTTGGTGATAATTGAGTGCGGAGATCGGATCAACCACGTTGCCATTGGCGATCACGGGGCAGGAAAGGGTGTCTACCGCCAGTTTCACCAAACTGGGTCGGACGGGGGTTTGATAGCGATCCGCGACCGTGCGACCATGAATCGTCAAGCCATCGATCGCATGCTTACGGAAGGTTTCGAGTAAAACGGGGAATTCATCAGGACTATGAAATCCAAGGCGGGTTTTGACGGTGAAGCGGCCTGGGATTGCGTCGCGCAGAGCGCCGAGTATGGAATCGATTTGATCGGGAAACCTCAGTAATCCACCGCCGGCGTTTTTTCGATACACGACCGGGGCGGGGCAACCGAGGTTAAGATCGACCCCCGCGACTGGAAACTGCATGAGCTCTCTAGCGGTGCGAGTGAGTTCTTGAATATCACAACCGATCATCTGCGCGAAGATGGGGCGTCCTGTGGTATTTTCAGAAATCGACCTAAGAATATAGGAATTTAAACGAGAGTGGGGGTGCACCCGGAAATATTCTGTGACAAACCAATCCGGTAAACTACGACGAGCGATTACGCGCATGAAGGGCAAATCCGTCACATCCTGCATAGGCGCTAGGACCAAGGCAGGGCGGTGGTTTGGGAGTAGATCGCGCATGGATGGAATCAGGAAATGGTTTGACAATCAAACGAGCTTCTTAATGGTTGTTGCGATTAACAACCAAGCAAGACTAGTGGAAAGTGATTTGTTGCATACGGAAAAAATTCTATCAGATCGGAAAACCTTTTTTCTCGATCTGAAACAAAACTCTCGAGGAATGGTTGTGAAGATCACGGAAGATGTCGGTGGAAATCGCGACACGATTATGGTGCCTGCAGAAATTCTCGGTGATTTCATCGCTGCTCTTTCGGATATCAAACTGACTGCGGACGAGCATCTGTAGGTTATCGATTAGAAGGGCGAAATACTCCCCAGGCAAGGTTTCAGCTTGAAGCATAGCTGTCTTGCAACAACGATGAACTTCACTGGCATGAACCAAAACTCCGTCAATATTGCCCGCCTAGTCTATCTACTCGTTTGCCAAGTAGCCGGTGCTGCAATCGCGCTGAGCACAAAAGACACCCATATCGAAATCTCGATCGGGGTCGGTTTGATCATGGGTTTAGGCGTTGGCTTTATCTTCATTGGAATTGATAAGCTAATGGAAGGCTTCACGCTGCGCGGATTCTCAACAGCAACCTTCGGACTGGGCGTCGGTTTGTTCTGCGCTTGGCTTCTCACTCGCGTAGAAATATCCTCGCTGTTAGAATTGGTATTTCGTGATCGCCTTGAAGCACAGGACGATAGTCAAAATCTGATTCATTCTTTTCGCTTAGCTATTGATGTAACCTTGTTTTCTAGCTTGGGATTCTTAGGTGCGATTCTAGCTCTACGGGGAAACCGAGAAGATTTTGCGTTCATCATTCCATATGTGCGTTTTCGCGAAGACGCCAGTTCGGGGCAACCTATCGTGCTGGACGCAGAGGCTATCATGGAGGGAAGAATCTTGAAGTTGATTGAATCCGGATTCATTGGGAGTCGCTTGATTGTTCCGAACTATGTGCTGGAAGAAATTCAAACGTTAGTGAGTGAAGGCGATGGCTTACAACGTTCGCGCGCGCAACGTGGATTGGACCATTTAGACGCCATGCAGAAATCACGTGATATTCAGGTTTCCATTCACGAAGCGCGCACGACTCCAGAAAAACAAAGCCATTCTCGCTTAATTGAAACCGCAAAGTTCCTCAATGCTCGCTTGCTAACTCTGGATGAAGCCCTAACAAAAAGCGCAAAGCTCCAAGGTCTAACCGTGCTTAATCTAAACGAGCTAGATTTAGCACTCAGGCCTTCGATAGCAATGGGCGAAAAACTACGAGTTTTTCTGGTTAGGTCAGGCAAAGAAGATCATCAAGCGGTTGGGTATCTCCCCGATGGCACCATGGTTGTGGTGAATCACGCCGCAGAAAAAATTGACCGTTCCGTGACCGTCGTGATTACCTCCACATTGCAGACCACCACGGGAACCATGGTATTTGCCGAGCTGCAAAACTAAGCGTCTCCACCCATCTCACATCCATTTTAAAAATGACCCTACAAGACATTGCTTCCCGCTTCATCCTACCAGGCCCTGTGGTTTATCACGAAGAAATCCCCACTGGACTGATTAACACAACATTTGCCATCACCTGCCGTAGCGGTAAAACCGAAACCCGTTTTATCCTGCAATCGATCAACTCCGCTGTCTTTTCCGAGCCGGAAAAAGTCATGGAAAATATTTTCCAAGTCACCGGTCACATCGGCACAAGAGACCCTCATACCGAGCAACTTTGTTTGATGCCTTTACTAGATGGCAGAAGCTGGTTGAAACTTTCCGACAACACCGTTTGGCGCTGCTACCCATTTCACGAAAACACCCAAACATTTGAGAAAATTGATTCGCCTGAATTAGCGTATCGTGCCGCGGCTGCCTTTGGTCATTTCCAGGCACGCTTGGCAGATCTTGATCCGGCAACTCTTTACGAGACCATTCCAAAATTCCACCACACGCCGACATATTACGCAAAATTGCTAACGGCTATAGAAAAAAATCCTCTGGAGCGCTTGGCTGGAGCAAAAGCTGAAGTCGATTTCATCATCTCGCAAAAAAATCTAACCACTTTACTGACGGATGCGGGCCTGCCACTGCGCATCACTCACAACGACACGAAAATTTCTAACATTTTATTCCCTACAAATCCCGAACTTCCTCCCATCGTTATCGATCTGGATACCGTGATGCCCGGACTCGCTCTATTCGATTTTGGTGACCTCGTCCGCTCCGCGGCCTCAAGCGCCGCGGAAGATGAACAGGATTTAAAGAAAGTCTTCGTTGATGAAAAGCTTCGCAAAGCATTGACCGAAGGTTACTTATCGACAGCTGGAGAATTTCTCACTCCAGAAGAGCTCGAGCTTTTACCCGTAGCGCCAAAAGTGATCACTCTTGAACTCGCGACTCGTTTCCTCACTGACCACTTACTCGGAGACACCTACTTCAAAACCAAATATCCTGGCCACAACCTCGTTCGAGCGCGGAACCAACTGGCATTGTTGAAATCGATGTGAATTTCAAAGCTCAAGTTTCAAAATCCAAATGGGATGATGCCCAGCTTTGCGACAGCGGAAAATTTCTCCTTATCCGCCTTTACCTTGCCGAAGGGAGATTAGTTTCTTCCGTTTAAAATTTGTCCAAATTACAAGAAGTGCCCCGCGCGTGCTGCGATTTTTTACGCTTCAATTGCTCTGTGCTTATTCCTACTTGCGGAAACCCACGATCCGAGTCGAAGCTTCCGCAGAAAATCAACCACACATCATCATGCAACTCACACCAACAGCATACGGAACTTGGAGCGGCGGACGCTTTATGCACTTTGGCGAAACTCTCTCTGAAGAGCGTTTTCTTGGCTGCATCAAAACCGCTTACGAATCCGGCATCCGTACGTTCGTCACTTCAGATGTTTATGGAAACGGCAAGGCCGATGAACTGCTCGGGCAGGCTCTCAAAGGCATCGCCCGCTCCACTTACTCTTTGGTTGGAATGATCGGACATGATTTTTATGATGGTCAGCGCAAGGGCTCGCAGGGTTATCCGCGTTTCACAGATCCAGAATTACGTGGCCCTGAGGGTTACGATGAATTCGTCCAACGCGCCACCAAGCTCTCTCTCGAGCGCTGCGGCACCGATCATTTCGACCTCCTCATGCTGCATAACCCGGACGATCTGGGCTATACTTCTGAAGCTGTCTGGAAAGCCATGGCACGCGCCAAGGAAACCGGCCTGACCAAACAACTTGGAATGGCTCCGGGTCCCGCTAACGGTTTCACTCTAGACTTATTGGCTTTCTTCGAGAAATTCGGCGAAATCATCGATTGGACCATGTTAATTCTCAATCCACTTGAGCCTTGGCCTTCAAACTTGCTGCTTCCAGCTTGCCAGAAACACGGAATCAAAGTTCTCACACGAGTCGTCGATCACGGAGGAGTATTCCACGATGACCTCGGCGGCCCTGACCATGTTTTTAAACCCGGAGATCATCGGAGTTATCGTCCAGAAGGCTGGGTCGGCCATGGCATGGAAAAAGCCAATAAAATGCGCCCGATCGCCGAAAAGTATCATCTCGGACTTCTTGAGTTTGCTTGCATCTGGAATCTCAGCCAAAGCCCCGTTGAATGTGTTGTGCCGACCTTCATCCAAGAAGCAGGGGACGGCGCTCGCCTTATTGAGGATAAGATCCGCGATTTCGGAAAAATGCCTGACGTTCGTTTCACTCCGGAAGAAGTCGATGCCGTCCGCCAGATCGGCGATAATACTGGCTGCATGAAGCTCAAAGGCGCCAGCAACCGCCACTCCACCAGCGAACGCTGCGACGAATGGCCCATGCGTCCGGAGCTACTCGAGCTCGCACTACGCGAAGGTCTGACAACGGATTGGTAAAGCCCACTCATTACCATCACGGAAATTTCCTTGATCTCGCCCCGCAACGAGTGCATATCCGCATCGACTTACTTGGTTTTCCCTAACGGAGGGGTGGTAGAGTGGTCGATTGCGCCAGTCTTGAAAACTGGAGAGCCGCAAGGTTCCGTGGGTTCGAATCCCACCCCCTCCGCCAACACCCCAGCTCCGTTCATCGGGGTTGGGGTGTTGGCGTTTCAAGGCGTGGGTCGAGAACCCCTTGCCCATGGCAACAGGGTTTGACTGCCGGATTCGTGTTCGCGAATTTTCACTCCTCCCGCGAAGTGCAAACTGCAGAGACGGAGCAAAGCGGAGTCAATCCCACCCCCTCCGCCAACTAAGTCGTTTATATTTAAAGACTTATACGCCTAAAAAACGATCTGGGCGGTTACTTCCCATGTGCACTGTGATGCGGCAAAATGCGGCAAATAGAAACGTTTTAGTTTAAGCAAAGTGTAAGCAGGTCATGGCACAGATTTCAGACCGAAACAAACCAGTGTCGTTCATAAGGACGGGTGGGGCGGTTAGCTTTTCTCGCGTCAAGTTCATCCGATTCTATTACCTACTCGTTCAAAGATTCTTAAATAGAGGATCAATGTTTTTTGGATGTTCTTCCAATCTTGTCCTAGGATTCCTGACTCTTCTAGGATTGTGGTAAAAAACGATTAAGCTGCAAACAGAGACTCTCTTTGGTTATTGACACAAAAACAGGTTAAACCGATTGATCGTTTCAATAAGAAATATGACCGTGCGCGGCGTTAATGCGATTCAACGCTCAAATCCATTCAGATTATCTCCTAGTTCCCTTACTAGTTTTCATTTTGGGGCTGTACTAGCTAAGCGAAGAAAAATCGCGTTGTTAGACAAGCCAAAGTAGGTGGCATCAGCCACGGCGGCGGTGCTGTCCCCATCGACGATCTCGGTCACTCCGCTTCCTCTGAAGCCATTATTGGGTCGGCGCAGGCGCGATGACCGGAAGCGTCTTCAAGAGGAAGTTGCGATACTCGACCTTCATGGGTGGTCCGACATGGACCTGCACACCGATCAAGCCGGAGGCCATGCGCGCGGCAGGATCTTCGTCTACGACCACGCTCATCACCTGCCCGTTCACGAGGTGCATGAAAACGTTGCCGCGGATGATCAGGTGAACCTGATTCCAATCATCTTTCTTCACCAACGTCGCGAGGGAGTCCTTCTTGCCGAGGCTGCCGATAATGGCGCGCTTCGCTTCGGGCGTAGCGCGGGTGATCTGGCCTCGCACCGCGAGAAAAGTCCGGCCGCGCTCCTCGTAATTATTACCCGTGTAAGCACTGGCGCCGTCGATATCGCATTGGTAACCTTTTAACGCGAACGCCGGCGTCGGAACCTCCACGCTGCGGTAGTTGATGCCACTGTTGCCTTCGGCGCTGATACGATACTCGACTTTCAGTTCGAAATCAGCGGGAACCCCTCCCCGCCAAATCGCAAACGTGTTCGCCTTGAGCAACGTCTCCGGAGTGACGAAGCCGACGAGCATGCCGTCTTCAATACGCCAATACTTCGGATCGGCATCCCAACCCGTCAGCGTCTTGCCATCGAAGATGGAGACAAACCCGGCGCTATCCGCACCAGCAGGCTCGGGGTAACTTTGGCCGGCCCGCACGGGCGCGCATGACAAGATCAGCGCAGCGGCCGAGCCGACCACGGCGCCAGCAGAACGAGAAAGGAGGAGGGCGAGTTTCATGGGAAAAATTAAGAGTAGAAAACGCTACGAGGATCGCCGCGCGGCTCAGATTTTAATGAACGAATGCTAAGAATTTGCTTTTTCGTTCCGCGTTCAGACTGTCCTGAAGAGCCCAACCGTGCAAGGGGAAAAGGGGTTGCGGAGTTGGTCGTGTAGATCCAACGGTGCGGCGATGAGTAGCCGGGAATAAACTGCCATTCCTGCTAGGTATAATATTATTCAATCCGGCCGCCTGACGGGTGGGTGCCTCCGGAACTCAAATGGTCGATCAAGCAACGTTTGGAGCGTTTGTCCTGTCGACAGGACAAACCATGCGTTGGCACAGCCAACGATGCATAACCATGAAAGCCACAATCCTCAAACATCCCGCCAGGACATCCAACACAAGCCAACCGCTCGAAGGTGGTGGAAGCTCGGGCTTCATTCAGCCAACCCTGATCAAGAAAAAGGAACTAGAGAAGCGCCTGTCGGTGAGCACTCGATCCATCGATACCTGAGTCGGACCAGAGGGCGGGAAAATGGGGATTGCTTTCACTAACCGCCGACCGGGGCTTACACCTCGTACCCGGCGGCAATGAGCTCATCGGAAGTGTAGCCGGCAGCTGCGGCTTCGTCGGCAGTGAAGCCAGCAGCCTTGAGATCTGCGGCGCTGAAGCCAGCATCCTTAAGCTCGGAGGCCGTGAACCCGGCGTCCTTGAGCTCGGTGCCACTGAATCCAGTAGCCTTGAGTTCGGAGGCGGTGAAACCAGCAGCCTTAAGATCCATTGCACTGAAGCCAGCGGTCTTGAGGTCGGAAGCCGTGAACCAAGCGTCCTTAAGCTCGGCGGCACTGAAACCAGCATCCTTGAGCTCAGAGCCACCGAAACCAGCGTCCTTAAGATCCGTTGTGCTGAAGCCAGCGGTCTTGAGATCTGCGGCACTGAAGCTAGCGATCCTGAGCTCGGATGCCGTGAACCCAGCGGCCTTGAGCTCGGTGCCACCGAAACCAGCGTCCTTAAGATCCGTTGCACCGAAACCGGCGGTCTTGAGATCTGCGGCACTGAAGCTAGCGATCCTGAGCTCGGATGCCGTGAACCCAGCTGCCTTGAGCTCGGTGCCACCGAAACCAGCGTCCTTAAGATCCGTTGCGCTGAAGCCAGAAGTCTTGAGGTCGGAGGCGCTGAAGCCAGCAGTCTTGAGGTCGGCGGCGGAGTAGCCGGCGGTCTTGAGCTCGGCCCCACTGAAGCCAGCGTCCTTAAGATCCGTTGCAGTGAAACCAGCACTCTTGAGGTCAGTGGCACTGAAGCCAGCGTGTTTGAGTTGTGTGGCGGTGGGTGGGACGGCCAAGGCGACGGTCACCGTCTGGTCGGCGCTGTTGGCGCCGTTGGACGCTGTGATGATGAAGGTGTCGGTGGTGTTGGACGTGGCAGCTTGCCGCTGAGCCTGGGTGGGCGTATAGGTGAACGCCCCGGTAACGGGATCGACGCTGACGCTGCCGCCGCCAGCGGAAGTACCTGTGGCGCTGAAGGTCAGCGTGCGTCCGGCGGGATCCATGAACGAGGCCGAGCCGGTGACCGCGCCAGTGACGATGTCGGGGCTGCCCACGATGGGCGATCCGGCGACTGGAGCATCAGCCCCCACTGCGACGGTGATGGTCTGGTCGGTGCTGTTGGCGCCGTTGGACGCTGTGATGATGAAGGTGTCGGTGGTGTTGGACGTGGCAGCTTGCCGCTGAGCCTGGGTGGGCGTATAGGTGAACGCCCCGGTAGCGGGATCGACGCTGACGCTGCCGCCGCCAGCGGAAGTACCTGTGGTGCTGAAGGTCAGAGACCATCCCTCAGGATCCGTGAACGATGCCGACCCCGTGACCGCACCGGTGGCATTGTCAGGGCTACCCGGGGTGACCGCACCGGCCACCGGAGCAGCCGCCAGCACTGCCTTCACTCGCAGAAATCCTCTAGTGGATGATCCCTTGCTCAGGCTTGCCTCATACTGTGTGTAGCCGTAGCGAATATCCGTAGGCTGTGGATTGGTCAGCGTAGGCGTGACCAGCGTGCCCCCACTGTCAAACGGAGTGCTTAAATCGGTGAACGACTTGACGGTGTAGCTCACCCCGCTGTTGCGCTGCGTGTATAACAATTTGATCGCATCAGGGCTGTTGACCAAGGTGGTCGCATGACTCGCGCCGTCGGATGGATCTGTGCCGAAGGCCATCTCGGCGTAGTTGTTCACTCCATCGCCGTCCGGATCCGCCGTGCCATCGGCGTCGGCCCCGCTCAATCCAAAGCTCTTTATGTAGTCTGCCAAAGTGATCGTGGGGTTGGTGGTGATCGTGAAGGTCTGGGTGGCGCTCCCAGTATAGTTCGGATTGGTCACCGTCGCCGTGACCGCGTAGCTGCCAACGTTGGTCGGTGGTGTCGGTGTCGGGCCGTAGCTTGTGTCGCCATTTCCGCTGTAGCTGTAGTTAAATCCGGTGGAGATGCCCGAAGCGGAGGCGGTGAATGTTTTTTGAGTCCCGCTGTAAACAAGGTTGGCAGGGCCGGTGAAGGCGATGTTGCTGGAGTTGAGCGCCACCGGATTGGTGATCGTGAAAGTCTGGGTGGCGCTCCCAGTGTAGTTCGCATTGGTCACCGTTGCCGTGACCGCGTAGCTGCCAGCGTTGGTCGGTGGTGTCGGCGTCGGGCCGTAGCTTGTGCCGCCGATTCCGCTGTAGCTGTAGTTAAATCCGGTGGAGATACCCGAGGCGGAGGCGGTGAATGTTTTTTGAGTCCCGCTGTAAACAAGGTTGGCAGGGCCGGTGAAGGCGATGTTGCTGGAGTTGAGCGCCACCGGGTTGACAGTGACGCCTACCGTGCAGGAAACTGGATTGTAGTTCGCCGTATCGGCGGGCGTGAAGGTGACTGTGTGATTCGAGGTGCCGGCACTTGGAGTCGTGTCCGGGGTGTTGAACGCAAAAACGCCCGGCACGCTCGCCGCGCCACTGCTCAAGCTGGAGGAAGCGAGGGACTGGCCGAAGGAAATCGACGAGGCGGTGGGGTTGGTGGTGATCGTCGGCGTCGCCTTGGCAATGGCGAAGTCGAGGCTCTTCGTGCCCGAATAGTTCGCATCATTGATGGAAGCCGTGACGGTGTAGCTGCCAACATAGGTTGGGGCCACAGTGCTCGGGCCATAGCTCGTCCCCGCGCGGCCCGTGTAGGTGTAGGTGAAACCCGATACACCCGCAGCCGTGGCGGCGTGGTTCTTTGAAAGTCCGTTGAATGTGAGATCCGTGAGTGACGAAATGGTGATCGTCGGCGTCGCTCTGGCAATGGCGAAGTCGAGGCTGTTCGTGCCCGAGTAGTTCGCATCATTGATGGAAGCCATGACGGTGTAGCTGCCCGCATG
>JBILMI010000074.1:0-10490 GCA_044375585.1 Luteolibacter sp. | reverse complement strand
GCCTTCATGATTGTGCTGCCCATGGGATTGGGTGCAACGTTCACGATGTGTATGAGCATTTCCGTGAATCGCAGCGGACGCTATTCCTGCGAGAACGCAGAAAGCGAGAAGCTGTTTCAAGTAAAATACCATGTCTTTCGATAATTCAGCTTTGTGTATCAGGAAAGGACTTTTTTATAGCGTTGAATTTATTTTGCGATGGCGCTTGGCCTGAGACGGGGGCAGGTTATCCAAAAGATGGAGAATATGACGGTCATTGGCATGCATGCCACTTATGGATGTGCGGTATTTTTGCTTATATGTGCGGCGGCAATTAAAATGCGGTTTCGCTCAAGAAATCCAAGTCTGCCACCCGCTTTACCTTTGGGTAAGGTCTCTTATTGGTTTTATCGTAGATTAGATATCATCGTCGTGGCGTGTATTGTGGGTTTTTATTACTTATTAGTGGTATTGAATTCGGTGGTTGCTGAAGGTCCTAAGAATCGTGAAATTACCGCTACTGATTTGATCTTAAATGCAGGACTGCAATTCTTCATGGTTGCTGTGGTGATAGCGATGGTCATCGGTCGAATCAGTCCAATCACATGGTTGGGCTTAAAGTGGAAAAGTTGGCCATGGGTTTTCTGGATTGCGCCTGTGACGGTATTAACGATGTGGACGGCTTTTGCGGGCTTATATGCGATCGGCTACAATGATCTGATGGAGGACCTAGGTTTGCAAATGGTTCAAGAATCGGTGGATCTGCTTCAGACGACTCAGGAGATAAAGATCCTAATCTTAATGAGCCTTACGGCGGTGATTTTAGCTCCACTTTGTGAGGAGATTGTGTTTCGAGGTTATATTTATCCGACGCTTAAAAAATTCAGCGGACCGTGGATCGCAGCGATCGTTTCAGCATTATTTTTTTCTGCGGCTCACGGGAGTTTGGTGACATTGGCTCCGTTATTCATCTTTGGCTTAGCTTTGGTGTTTTTGTATGAATGGACGGGTTCGATATGGGCTCCGATTTCGGCGCATCTACTTTTTAATGGAGCAACGGTGGTTCTCCAACTGTTAATCAGGTTTGGATATATTCCCGATCAAATGCAGTGATGAAGAAATTAGGTGACATTGCAGAGGATGAATTGATCTCGAGGTTGGTGGATTTAGTTCCGACAGCTGAGGCAGCGGCAGGGCCAGGTGATGATTGTGCGGTGGTGGATGAAGGGGGAGAGGAACTCGTTTTATTGAAAACCGATGCGTTAGTTGAAGGGGTGCATTTTCTTAAAGAAACCGATGCGCTCAACGTTGGCTGGAAAGCGGTGGCGCGAGTGGTTTCTGATTTCGCGGCGATGGGCGGATATCCCGAAAGGTTTCTCATCACTCTCGCATTGCCAAGTTCCATGAGCTTGGAGTGGGTGGAAAATTTTTACCGAGGGATGGCTACGTGTTTCGAGCGTTACCATGCTTTGCTTGTTGGCGGAGAAACGTGTCGAGTTCCGCAAGGTTCTTCAGCCGTGATTTCCGTTGCGGCAATGGGAAGGGTAGAGCGAAAGAATTTAGTCACAAGATCTGGTGGAAAAATCAGCGATGAGATTTGGGTGACGGGTGAGCTGGGAGGATCGTTAGCAGGGAAGCATCTCGATTTCACTCCGAGGTTAGAACAAGCGCGTTGGTTGGTAGAGTATTTCAAGCCAACCGCGATGATGGATCTTTCAGATGGGATCGCACGGGATTTACCAAGGTTAGCAAAATCCTCGGGCTGCGGATTTCAGTTAGAATATGCGGCGATCCCTCTGAGCGAAGGCTGCGATTTGAAACAAGCTCTGGAAGATGGGGAGGATTTTGAATTATTGTTCACTTTACCCGAAAGCTCGGAACTAAAAAATCAATGGTGGCAGAAATTTCCTGAGCTAAAACTTACGAAGATCGGACGCCTGGTAGAAGCAGGCGAGGGGGATCGGTTAGTTGGCGGCTGGGATCACTTTGCGAAGTAAATCAAAACCCTGAGCGAGGTTTCAAAATTAGAAAATTTCGAACTTGGCGGTTCATGATGCTTTTGATCTCAAGGGGGCCGCCTGAACTTTCTGAGGAAACGAATAGATCGGTGGAACGACCCCCATCGAGATTGAGAGCTTGGGATATTTGCCAACCAGCGGGGGATTGGGTGGAGAGTGCTTGGCTGAGTTCAGCGAGGCTACAGGGTGATGTGGTGCCGATCCACCAACGGTTTCCACCATCGTGGACAAGGATGGAACGCATGGCGACTTTGCTTGGGTCGAGACCGTTGATGGGCTTCTGGTTTTCGACCAATAAAGGCCCAGCTTGGAGGAGTTCTTTGGAGTTTGATACGGCGCTTGATTGGGATCTTCTTTTGATGGAGGCAGTTCCTGATGAATCGATACGATAGATCCCCGTGCCGAGTGATGAACTAGAATTCCATGAACCTGAGCGCTTGCCATGCGAAATGACAAGACCGAGGGGATTACCTTCTGGAGTGAAAAACCCCGCATTGATGGCGAGCAGTGCATGTTGTTTGTTGGCGCAGTCTCTAGCTCCGAAATACTCGCTGCCAGGACCCTTGGATTGATCGACGGGACATAATGCATGAGATCTTGAATCAAATGCCACACCTTGAAACTCGATGTTAGAGAAAATTTTACTAACGACTTTCGGTGGAGAAATGGGATGAGCCGGATTCGCGGTGGTGATTTTTTCAGATGAGGGCTTAGTTTGAGTGATGAAGGAAGCAGCAGAAAGGATGATTGGGTTGGGTTTGCTCAGTTGGTTTTCTGGAACTGGGCTACAGGAAAAACCGCAGGTAACGATGATACTGAGCGCTAGCCAGATTTTGATTATTTGAAGCATGGGATGATTGAAGCGATACGTCTGCTTTTGGACAAGCTTGTAGGGTGGAATAAGAGAGGATTTGCATCGGATACTTTTGGTGTCATGTTGTTTGCATGACGGGTTTGAACCTACCTAGAAAATGTGGCGTGATGATATTGCCAGATTGCACTTTGTTTCCGCACGGTGGTTTGCCGCTTTTTATTTTTGAGGAGCGTTATCGTCTGATGCTCGATCAGGCATTGGAGGGGGATTGTATATTTGCGGTAGCGCGCCAATCAGAGCCGCATGCGGCGAGTATTGGAACGGTGGGTCTGGTGCGAGCATCGCGCGAGAGAGAGGACGGGACTTCTGAGCTTTTGTTGCATGGGGTGATTCGCGTGAAGTTCAACGAATGGCTGGATGATGAGGCATTTCCCACAGCTTTGATCGAGCCCGTGCTTGGTCAGCCTTTGGATAAAGATCAGAATATTGCAGCGATGTTGGCGCTGAAAGGATCGGTAGAGGATTCGTTATTTGGGGTTCCGGAGGAGGTTCGAAGTGGGGTTTTAAATCTATTAAATCAGGCGGACGAGGCGGGTTTGATGGCGGATTTGGTGGCGCAGCAGTTGATTCAGGACCCGGATTTGAGGCAGTTGTTGCTTGAGACAATTCCAGTGGGGGAACGGGTGGCACTACTCTGTCAATTTCTCGAAAAGGTGAAATTTGGAGAGTGATTCGACTATTTTCGAGGTTGCTAGGTAGGTGGTTTATTCGCTAGTATGAATGAACAATGATATTAGCCTTATGGGATGGATCAGGATTAATTGAAAAAGGCGGACCGCTCGTATGGGTGTTGCTAGCGCTGGGTTTCTTTGGCGCGATTTTTATTGTGGAACGATTGTTCTATTTTCATCGCGCTCGGATCAACGTTAGTGCGTTATTAGTGGGGCTTGCCTTACACATCAAACGAAGGGCGTTCGCGGAGGCCTTGCATGAAGCAGCGAGAGCTCCGGGCCCGGTGGGACGGGTGGCGCATGCGGGTCTTCTCAGATATTATTTGGATCGCAGGGATTTGAGCGATGTTGTGCGGGAAGCCGGCCAACTTGAAGTGCCGCGGATTGAGAAAAATATTCGGGCAATTCTTGCCGCGGCACTTATTTCCCCTTTGGTTGGCATGCTGGGCACGATGCTAGGTATGATCGATGCGTTTCAACGTGTGAGTGAGCAAGGCGGGGCGACTGGTCCTAATGAACTTTCGGCTGGAGTGTTAAGCGCACTGATCACCTCTGTGATTGGACTTACGGTCGCTGTTCCGATGTATATTTTTTATCTCTATTTTGTGGGCCAGTCCAAGCGTCTGGTATCGAGGATTGAGCGGGCTGGAATAGAGATCGTGCATTTGATTGCAGATGCGCGTGAAGAGCTAGAATTTGCTCCTTTTCGCGGTGAGACGTCTGCTGGCAGAAAGAGTTCTGTAATTAACAAAAAAGCAAAAGTTTCTGATACGGAGTGAAATTAGAAACGACATTAGAAGAGCGCCCCGGTTTTTTGCATGCGCTGCCGTTGTTTGATCTTTTCATTACGGTCACCATGCTGTTGTTGCTTGGGCCTGTATTTCTAAACCAGAGTGGGGTTAGTGTTGAACTGCCAGCTTCACAGTTTCAGATGCAGCGGTATGGGGAATCGATTGTGATCACGCTGCATTCAGGAAAAGCCGAGCCGCAGATTTATATAGGCAGAGAGACGGTTAATTTGGATGAGCTTGCGGCAAGACTTGAGATTTTAAAAGCGGACGAAGTGATGTCGCGTGCTATCGTTTTATTGAAAACCGATATTGGGATATCTACGGGGGTTCAGTCAGAAATTGTTAATCTCATCTTGCGGTCAGGTTTCAAAATTGCGTTGGTTGGAAAAACCGAACCAAAAATTCCAGAAAGCGATTCGTTTGATGAATAAGAATGATCTCATTTTTGATTGGAGCAATAAGGAAGCTCATTGGGGATGGAAGTTTACTGCGGCGTTGATTGTTGCTCTGGTTTTCGCTTTATTGTATGGTTTATTTAGCGTGCAATTTGACCATAAGGATATTGCTTCACTTAGAAGTGCATCGATTCTTTATTTATCGGATGATAAAGAAAGCCTGCTATGGCGCATGCAAGCTGATGAAGAGGGGCCATTTCCTGGGGGTCTTGAGATTAGTGAGTTGAATGATCCTCTCAACGAGTTGGGTGAAGGTTCATTGAGTGAGGATGACTCGTGGAATTCATATGAGGTCTCCATAAGGTCATTGCAGATCGATTCATCCATTAACAAGCATCGCATTTCAGCTCAGGGTCAGCGGGTTTTTCCGAGGAATTTCAAATCGATTGAAGCTTTGAATGAAAAACCCAAAGCTGAGTTGGTGATGCGTCCGATTTTAATTCCCTACAACAAAGAGTCAGAAAAATGGCTGCCAACTGAACTTCCTCCGCTTCATTTAGAACTGCAGGAAGAGGGAACATCTGCGGAATGGAGATTTGTTTTAAACTTAAGGAATGACGGATCAGTCATGGAATGTCTCTCTCTCAGCGGTGGGCGTGAGGAAGGTCTGAAGGTGATAACCGATTGGTTACAAGGGCTAAATTTTCAGAAGTCTGATGAGCAAGAGCGTTGGATTGGATTGAGAATCGATTTTTTAAACGAAAGGAGTCATGGAACTGACCCTGAATAATTTCGTCTTGGTCGTCCTTTTCGCGACTATGATTTTAGTGACCATATTTGTCGTATTCACTGGGTTCCTGCAATGGAACAGTGAGCGTAAGCTGAAGCGTTTGGTTATGGTTTGTCGTTTATGTGGGCATGTTTTTTTGAATCGAGATGATACTGAATCGGTTCACTGCGGCGCATGCCAAGCTGTGAATCGTAGAAATGGAAATGGTAAGTTAGGTTGAATGTGACTAAATCGTCACATACCGTTCATTTGCAATATGATGCCTGAGATTTTAGAAACTTATGTGATGCAGAAAATCTTAGTTATTGAAGATGAGGTCGATATTGCGGATCTGATTCGATATAATTTGGAACGAGCTGGTTATGAGGTCTTTAAAGCTCATGATGGAATCACTGGAACAGATATATGTATCAAGGAGCGGCCGGATTTGGTGGTTTTGGATTTGATGTTACCTGGTCGAAATGGCTTCGCGGTTTTTAAAGAAATCAGACGAGATGCGAGAACATCCCACATTCCAGTCATCATGCTGACGGCAAAAGCTCAGACAGAGGATCGCATCCAAGGATTAGAAGCTGGTGCGGATGACTATCTGACTAAGCCATTCAGCCCTAAAGAATTGGTATTGAGGGTAAATGCTATTTTAAGACGAGCTGAATCGGCTCCGGGTTTGGTAGAATTTCAATTCGGGCCATTTCGTTTTGATAAGAACACGGTCAAATTTTATTTGGATAATGAGCCTTTGGATCTGACTTCGACCGAATTTAAATTGCTTCTGTATTTATGTGAGCGCCCTGGAAAGCCTCAGGATAGGAATGATCTTTTGCGCACCGTTTGGGGTTATTGTGATGAGGTTCACAGTCGGACCTTAGATACCCATATGAAACGCTTACGACAAAAGTTGGGGCAATATGGAGCATTGATTGAAACTGTGCGGGGAGTAGGTTATCAGTTGGTCAGTTCAATTTCATGACTGATCATCTCGCCATTATTGCGACTCTCTGTGTCATTGTTGGTTTTGTGATCCATACTTATCGGATCCGGAGCTTGAGGCGTGATTGTGCCATGCAGGTTAGTGATATTAGGGATAAGTTAGAATCTGATCTCAGGTTGGCGCAGGATGAGCGAAATCATTTATTAGATGCGTTAGGAGATGCCTTCCTTATTGTTGATTCGGATGCCAATATCCTTTTTGCGAATGCGATAGCGCGTAATCTATTTAGTGGTCGAGAGTTGGTTGGTAGAAAAGTCCGAGAAGCGTTTCTTGATCCGCGTCTGGCAGAGGCTCTGATCCAATGCTTAAAGACAGGAGAGCCAGTTCAACAGCGTGTGGTATTGCCGCAGCAGACTTCGCCATTGGGTGATCTTGAGACCCGTGGAATCAATGCATGGATTATCGATGCTGCACAACTTACAGATTCTAAGGGGAACAATCCTAATACAAGGGTCGTGATTCGTGATGTGACATCCGAGTATCAACTCGACCAAATCCGTAAAGACTTCGTAGCAAATGCATCGCATGAGCTCCGCACTCCACTCGCGATCATCAGTGGCTATCTAGAAAATCTTCTAGATGATGGAATGCTAGAAGATCAAAAAATGGCGAAGCGCTTTTTATCTGTGATGAAAAAGCATGCAGAGAGAATTTCACTCATCGTTGAAGATATGCTGGTGATTTCAAAATTAGAATCTGGGGAAGCTTCAGCGATCAACATTGAGCCCTTTAAAATTCATTCTTGTATCAAGGATGTTTTGGAGCGCCTCGAGTCAGTGATTCAAAATCAGAAGGCGATCGTGAGTGTAAACATGAAACGGGATAACTTGATTATAGAGGGGGATCGTTTCTACTGGACTCAGGTGCTTTTCAATCTAATCGAAAACGCTCTTAAGCAAAATTCTCAGAAAGATCTCAAGATTGAGGTGGGATTTGAGGAGACTGATAAGTCTGTGCGGATATGGGTGAGTGACAATGGAGTGGGAATTCCGAGTGCGGATCTTCCGCATATCTTCAGGCGTTTCTATCGAGTTGAAAAACATCATTCGCAGATGGAAATCAAAGGAACTGGTCTGGGCTTATCGATTGTGAAACGAGCAGTAGAAGCTCATCACGGAACTATCACGGTCAGTTCAACTCCCGGTCGTGAAACAAAATTCTTGATGACCATTCCGAAAGCTACGGCTTAAGCTGACTCCATGACAGATGAAATCCAATCGAATCAAGTTGTGGCAGCTAGCCGTAAAAGGATTGGCATATTTGGAGGTTCGTTTGATCCAGTTCATGAGGGCCATATTTATTTGGCGACTCTTGCAAAGGCTGCGGCGAATCTAGATGAGATCTGGTTTTTGCCATGCCAGATTTCTCCTCATAAGCTCATATCTCCACCTTCATCTGGCCAAGATAGAGTCGCGGCAATGCAAGTGGCGATCCGGGATCTGCCATGGGCAAAGATTGATCAAACGGAAATCGAAATGGATGGGCCGTCGTATTCCTACCAAACCCTGACCAAGCTCGATCAGAAATTTCCTCAAACCGATTGGTTTTGGATCATGGGAGGAGACCAATGGAATATGTTACCGAAATGGATGCATCCCGAGAAGTTGGCCAAGTTGGGGAGTTTCATCGTGATGGTGAGAAATGGGGAGGCGGTTTATCCTATGCCGGGTTATCGGATGCAGGTGGTTGCTGGGGATCATCCAGCTTCCTCGACCTCGATCCGAGAGGCTTTGGCTAGAAATGATGAGCATATTCCTTATTTAGATCCTGAAGTTGCTCGATTGATTCGGTCTCGCCAGGCAATCTTGTGAAAAAATTCACAATCTTAGAAAATCCCATTGGCGTTCCGGCTTGGAGTGGGCATATTCTTGCCCGTCGCCCATGATATCGTATACCAAGCAACCACACGCCCGCGAATACCGGCTTATTTTCAAGAATATCGACCGAAAAGGATGGGATCCTTCGATCGCTACCTACATGGCGGATGGTGGCTATGATGATTTAAAGAAAGCGTTTGCTATGGCGCCTAAAGACATCACCGAGGAAGTGAAGAAATCTGGGCTGCGGGGCAGGGGTGGCGCTGGATTTCCGACTGGAATGAAATGGACCTTCATTCCACCAAATAACACTAAGCCGGTTTATTTGATTTGTAACGGAGACGAATCTGAGCCCGGCACCTTCAAGGATCGCTACATTGTGCATCAGGATCCGCATCAACTCATTGAGGGTATGGTGATTTCATGTTTTGCGGTGGGTGCACACAAAGCATTCATTTATTTGCGGGAAGAATTTCCTGAAGCTGCAATCATCGTTGAAAATGCGATTGAAGAAGCTCGCGCCAAGGGTTTCGTTGGTAAAAATATTCTTAACTCAGGATTTGATCTCGAGATCTATGTGCATCGTGGTGCTGGTGCTTACATTTGTGGTGAGGAAACGGGTCTGATCGAGTCCCTCGAAGGCAAGCGCCCTTATCCCCGCATCAAGCCTCCTTACTTCCCTGCGGCGCTGGGTCTCTACATGTGCCCGACTATCGTCAATAACGTTGAGTCGCTTTGCCATGTGAAACACATCATTCATATGGGTGGTGATGAATACGCAAAACTCGGAGTCGCTCGTAATACTGGAACGCGCATTCTTTGCGTTTCTGGCGATGTGAAAAACCCAGGATATTTTGAGGTCGAGGTCGGGAAAGTCACCATGCGTGAATTGCTCTACGATATGTGCGGTGGACCGAAGGAAGGTCGAGAAATCAAAGCGGTGATTCCAGGTGGGTCATCGTCGAAAATTCTCAAAGCCAATGAAGTTTTCAAGCTCAAGAATCCAGATGGAACTGAACGTGAATTGGCATTCTGGGATATTCCTATGGATTTCGATTCGTTAGCGGCTTGTGGTTCTATGGCCGGTTCTGGAGGTGTGATCGTTTTAGATGATACTCGCAAGATGTCATGGGTGCTTAATAATCTCAACGCTTTCTATGCTCATGAATCGTGCGGTCAATGCACACCATGCCGTGAGGGATCGACTTGGATGAAAAAGATTTCCGATCGATTGGTTGAAGGAAAAGCGACCGCTAAAGATATCGAAACCTTGGAGAGTGTGGCCTACCAGATTGATGGCCGCACCATTTGTGCCTTTGGTGAGGCTTCATCATGGCCGGTAGAGGCGATCATCGCCAAGTTCCGTGATGAGCTTCTATCTGAAACCGTCCAAGAGAGCGAGATCGATGCAGTGAATCCTGAGGCAGAAGCCCAAAGAAAATTCTTGGTTCACTAAAATCAGTTCAACTGAGTTTAGTAACTCGGAACGGAGATGAGCTTGGAATACTGATAAGAGTTTTGAGCGATGAAGTCGCTCAACTGTTCGTCATTGAAATTTCTGCCGTGTAATTGCTTGATTGCAAAATCAGTCAGGACGGTGAGTGATACCTCCACAGAATTGATTTTTCCGGCTGCTAATGCGGCGGCGGCGGCGGCGGGATCGTTAAAATCATTCGAGTTCAGTCCAGTATTCGCTAAAGTAGGTCCAACAAGTCCATTGCCAGTCACGATAAAATCCGGATTTGCGGAACTGATGATAATTGAGGTTTTTTTTATCAGGTTATTTTTATCAATGACATCTATATGAAATTTCAAACTGAATTGATAAATATTTTCGCAGATGAAGTTTTGTTTTGCATTGATAGCATTTGCTCCACTAGCCGCATATGTATCAAATGATGATTTGAGGGTGGTTTTGCCGAGTAAGTTGTCAAATGTTGGCTTGGGGTCGACAATTTTGCGGTAAAGAACAAATGTTTTGAATTTTTCGATATTCGCATCACCGATCGGATCTTTGTAATTGAGTTGGTAGGCGATTGTAGAGATATCGCCACCAAGATCTTTACCTGTAACGCCGACTTGGCCTTCATATCGATCTGTTGCAGCAGAAAAAAAGATAAGATCTAGTGCATTGGGACTTAAGTTATTATTTGGTCCACTCACG
>JBILMI010000073.1:0-10491 GCA_044375585.1 Luteolibacter sp. | reverse complement strand
TCAATACTTCGCCCAGAGCCTTTGCCAATGCCTTGTTCATCAATTGCGATCACAAAAGTGGGTTTGTAATATTGCCGCATGAGCCGCGAAGCAACGATGCCAACTACTCCGTGGTGCCATGTTCTTGAACCTATGACAATCACCGGATCGTTGCTCGGATCAAAATCCTTTGTAAGTTGCTGCATTGCATCCTCGCGGATGTGCTTTTCGCAAGTTTGGCGTTGGCGGTTATAAAGATCGAGTTTTTCAGCAAGTTTAGCAGCTTCAATTTTACAATCCGTGCAAAGTGTTGCTAATGCATCTTCAGGGCAGTCCATCCTTCCTGCCGCATTGATCCTTGGACCGATTCTAAATCCGACATCCATTGAAGTTGGGATGCCTTTTACACCTGCGATTTCTTTTAGAGCATGAAGTCCAGGATTGTTACTTGATGCCAAACGTTTAAGACCATGCCGTACTAAAATACGATTTTCTCCAATAAGTGGAACAATATCTGCAATCGTAGCGACAGCAGTGAGATCAAGTAGATCTTTTAACTCGAGATCTGTCGGACGAGCTTTCAATAAGGCATGGCCGAGCTTAAAAACTACGCCAGCTGCGCAGAGGTAAGTGAAATCGGATCCACATTTAGGATTTACTAAAGCACAGCAATCGGGTCGACCTAACAGACTAGGCTCATGATGATCCACTACGACCACATCAACTCCTTGTGTGCCTAAATGAGCGATTTCATCTATCGATACCGTTCCGCAATCGACGGAAATAAGCAGATCAGGCTTAGTGCCCTCAGACATACAACGTTCCAATGCAGCCAAACTCAAACCATAGCCTTCTGTACCGCGTCGCGGGATAAATGTGCGCGCCTCAATTCCATAAGCTTTGAGAATCTTGGACAGCAGCGTAATAGATGAAATACCATCAACATCATAGTCACCGTAGATGCAGACGTTTTGGTTTTGATCGACAGCCTCCAAAATACGAGTGACTGCGAGTTGCATTTCAGGGATCAGAAAAGGATCGGCAAGATCTCGTAATTTCGGATGGAGAAATGATTCAATTTGTTCATGGGTAATTCCGCGTTGGAATACTAGATCTCGGACGATATCCGGGAAATGGGATGAATCGTCATGAGTTACAAGTTTGGGCTCACCACGTAGCAGCCATCGGAAAGCCATAGCACACATCATTCAGAGGTTGATTCTGAATTAGCCTTTGAGGGTTACTAGCTCGTCGGTATGAATCGTTTGCTTAGTTCTGTAGAGGGCGACGATAATGGCAAGGCCAACGGCTACTTCTGCTGCAGCCACAGTGATCACAAAGAATACCAACATCTGACCATTGTAGTCAGGCAAGCCGTTTGGAGTGACGTTGAAGCGAGAGAAGGCGACCAGAGTGAGGTTCGCCGCGCTGAGCATTAACTCAAGGCACATGAAGACGATGATCATGTTGCGCCTGAGCACGACTCCAGCCAAACCAATGGAGAACAGTAGTCCGGAGACGAGGAGATAATCGTTTAGAGAGGACATTTGAAATTAGAGATTAGTGATTAAGGCTTAGATCCGTCGGATTTATTAGAAAGAACCACCACTCCAACCGTTGCGACTAAAAGAAGCACACCGAGGATTTGCAGAGGAAGATTGTATTCAGTAAAGAGGGTATGGCCAATGAGATGGATATCAGGGAGTTTGCCTTCGTTAAGTGCGGAGGCGATTTTGGTTCCTTCTTGATAATGAGTAGAAGCTGCAGCGAGATTTTTAGCAGTGAGCGGGGGTGCTGTTTGGTTGGGGAGTTTGTGGCCGAGAACACCAACGAGTTGAATGAAAAACAAAACAACCAAGGAAAGTCCTGCGAAAAGAGGAGCACCGTTCGATGCACGTTTTTTCTCATCTTTCAAATCCAGAAGCATGATGATGAATAAAAATAACACCATGATAGCACCAGAATAAACGAGGATTTGGATGATGCCGACAAAGAAGGCACTGAGACCGATGAAAAGGGCAGCAAGGCCAACGAAAGAAGTAACCATCGCAAGCGCGCTTGAAACCGGATTACGAAATGCGATAACAGCACAAGCGCCGATCAGCATGATCGTTGAAAAAAGCCAAAATAGATAGGAGGGCATAAACTTTAAATTCTAAATTTTAGATTCGAAATTCTAAACGAACTATTTCAATTCATTCCATTTATTGACGAGACCGACACGCACGCCGCCGATTTCGTAGAGTTTCTTTTTATTGTGAACCATTTGATCACGTGAGGTGCCAGTGATAAGGTAGTCTTTACGGAGGTAGATCGCTTGTTCTGGGCAGACTTCCTCACACATGCCGCAGTAGATGCAGCGGATCATATCGATATCGAATTCCAACGGACGCTTCTCAACTTTCGCCCATGGGTCATCAGATGGAATTTCGGAAGGCGTGATTTTAATTGCCTTTGGCGGGCAGATGAATTCGCAAAGTTGGCAAGAAACGCAACGTTCACGACCTTGTTCATCGGTCACGAGAGTCGGTGCTCCGCGATAGTATTCCGGCATGTGATCGTCCCAGCGTTGCTCAGGGAACTGCATCGTTATTCCAAGGCCGGAAGAAGCGAGGCCTTTAGCACCAGCAGATTTACCACGAAGAGATTTGATCGCGTGGGTAAGAGTCAGGAAAAAGCCTTTAAAAATAGCGCCGAGATAAATTTTTTCTCCGGCGTCGAGTTTCGGGCGAGTGAGCTTGATGGTAGGCATGGAGATAAGTGCTGAAATTCTAAAAAGATTAATTAGGCGCGGAGGATTTTTACTGGAGGCTCGGAAACTTTCGCGACCCATATGACGGCTGCGGTAACTATGACTAACAGCACTGAACCGCAGGCAATGATGGTGGTTTTGAATTCAGGTGCAGCGAGGATGAGTGCAGCGAGGAAAACATTGATAAGGGCGGCTTCGAAAAAGATCACCCAACCGAGTTTCATCAATTGGTCGTAGCGAAAACGAGGAACCGTCCAGCGAACGAGGATGAAGAAGAGGATAAAGCCGATGAGTTTAGTTAGAAAGATTCCAATATGAATTAGGCCACCAAATTTAAAAGAGCCAATAGAGAAATTGGCGATAGCTGCATCAAGACCAAACCCAAGTGACCAACCACCCAAGAATAGGGTGATGATGAGTGCAGAACCAATGACCATGGCCGCATATTCACCCATGAAGAACATGGCAAATTTCATCGATGAGTATTCCGTGTGATATCCACCAACGAGTTCGGTTTCGCACTCCGGAAGGTCGAAAGGCATACGATTGGTTTCAGCAAAAATTGAGATCGTGAAAATCAAGAATGCGATGAAGGCGGGTATAAGAAATATTGCGGCTTCGGCGCTTGGAAATGAGAGTTTGCCATCCGTCCAAAACGGCAATAACAACCAACCATTTTTTGCCTGTTCTTCGACGATGTTGCTGAGGTTGAGTTCTCCGTAATAGAGAAGAACAGGAATGATCGAGAGCCCAAGGCAGATCTCATAAGAGATCATTTGTGCAGTCGAGCGGACACCTCCAATGAATGGAAATTTTGAATTGGATGCCCAACCGGCGAGCGTGATTCCATAAACGGTTAGGGATGAAATCGCGAAGATGAAAAGGGGACCCACATCGATATCAGCAATCACTAGTTTCTCTGTGTAACCAAATACAGTGATATCCGGCCCGAAAGGAACCACGCAAACTGTGATGAGCGCTGGTACCAACGTGAGCGCTGGAGCGAGCCAATAGAAAGCTTTCCGCACGTGATTGGGTGTAAAATCCTCTTTGAGGAATAGTTTTAAGCCATCGGCGATGGGTTGAATGAGGCCGAAAAGGTGAAAATCTTTCTTTGCTCCGAAGAGAGTGAGGGGAATTCCCACGCGGTTCGGGCCAACCCGATCCTGAATGATCGCAGAGAAACGACGCTCAAAATAAACAGATAGAGGAACGAGTGGCAACACCACGAGGAACGTGAACGTTACGACCTTGGCGATGATGATTGCGAGAGTGATGAGAATTTCTGGCATGGTAGAAAATTTTTATCTGATAACTTCTAAATGGATCAACCGTTAATGATTCCTGCTGCTTTGCGGGCACGTTCGTTTTCGAGGAGTGCGATTTTGTATCCGGTGTCTTGGATAACCACGCCTTGTGCACCGATTTTGGAAAGCGTCAGGCCATCGAAAGTTGGGATTAAGGTAGCGACATGTTTGAAGACGTCTTCGATGCTGTGAAGATCTAATTTTTCGTCAGATATAGCAGAAATGAGATCACGGATCATTTCCCAATCATCGCGCGCGTTGGTGGGTGGCTCGATCGCGCGGTTGAGGCGTTGGAGGCGTCCACTGAGGTTAACCATAGAACCGCGTTTCTCTGCAAATGCCGCACCTGGAAGAACAATATCGGCGTAGGCTGCTGATGGATTTGCTAGAAGAGAAGAGTGAAGGAAGAAATCGAGTTTGCTGAGATCTTCAGCCGCAAAGCCTGCATCGGTGATGAGGTCTTCGTGGAAAGAGAGAAGCGCCTTGATTTTTCCAGACTGCACTCCACTGCGGATAGTTTCTAGCGATTGGTAAGGATCTTCTTGTTTTAAAACGAGTTTTGCTCCGGTGGTATTTGGATTACGATCCGCAGCGATAAGAAGCGGATCAGCTTCGCCATTGCGAGATACGAGTGAGAAGTTTTTAACTCCAAGACTAATACGAAGTTTTTCTAATAGATAAAGTTCCTCGTTGGTCATCCGTGCAGATCCAACGATGGCGATTTCATCTGCAGAGAAGTTTTTAATTCTCGTCGAGAATATTTCCAAAGCTTTCGGCCAGCTTGTGCCGAAGTGCTGTGCGTTTTCACGAATCAGAGGTTCAGTGAGACGCGCTTCGCTATCAATATAATGGAAATTCAAACGATGCGAATCTGGCATCCAGTTAGAGTTCACTGCATCGTTTTGACGTGGAGTGATACGGTGGATCGTGTTGCCACGGGTGTGAATGACAATATTCGTTCCGGTGCCGCAGTTTACATCGATGGATGGGGTTTCTTTAAGGAACCACACACGCATCTGGAAACGGAAATCGTTCGACGTGAGCGCCCCGACTGGGCAGATATCGGCGGTGTTGAGCGAGTAGTTGGAATCCAATAAACGACCCGGATGAACCGTTAGCGTGGTGTGCGTGCCGCGTTGGGTGAAACCTAACACCGCATCGCCAGCGACTTCATCCATGAAACGAATGCAGCGTGAGCACATGATGCAACGCTCGTCATCGAGACGGATTCGTGGACCGATATCGACGTTTTTCGGCTTCTTAACCTTCATGTCGATGAAACGGGAAACGCCACGACCGAAGCCAACGGATTGTTCTTGAAGGCGGCATTCGCCGGCTTGGTCACAGATTGGGCAATCGAGGGGGTGATTGATGAGTAAGAATTCCATCACACCTTCGCGGCATTTTTCAATGAGTTCGCCAGATGTGCGGATACCCATGTTTTCGGCAACTGTGTTAGCGCAGGAAATGGCAGGGCGCGGTATCCAGCCGATCGGCTCGTAGCCATTTTCATCACGCACAGGTTCTTGCCCGGGAGCGGGTCTAGGAGGCATTCCCATCTGAACCATGCACATGCGGCAGTTTCCTGGAACACTGAGTTTAGGATGATAGCAATAATAAGGAACATCCTTTTTTACCGACCGACAGGCTTCGATCATTCGAGTTCCTTTTGGGAACTGATACCAGACACCGTCGATCTGGACGTTGACCATGCCTTTTTCGGCAGCAATGTCTTTGGGTAGTTTAAGTTCCGCGGTGGACGATGAAGTGTCGCTCATGAGTCGTGTTGAAAAGCAGATTGATTGGCTGAAAAACCTGCGCGAACTATGTAGTCGCGAGAGCGTCGCGGCAAGTGTGCTTTGTGAAATTTTTCACAAAGTCAGTGATTTTGGATAAAATCAGCTCTCTTTAGAAAAGAAAATAGGCCCTATATGACTTATAGGACCTATTTCAACAGAGAATAATCTCAATTTATTCAGAGATTATCCTGAGCGTTTTTCTTGGAAGCTGCCTTTTTAGTGGCTTTTTTAGCTGGTTTCTCGGCTTTGGCTGCTTTGGCTTTTTCCTCGTTCAATTCATCATCGTCAATGTTGTGAGTAAGGATATACTGAAGGTCATCAATACCGAGGTTGGAAGCGAAGCCTTCATCGCCAAGCACGTTGGTCACAAGCTGGGTTTTCTGATGCTGAAGAACGCGGATTTTTTCTTCGACCGTGTCACGAGTCAGCAAGCGATAGGCGATAACTTTGTTTTTCTGACCGATACGGTGAGTACGGTCGATCGCTTGGTTCTCGACCGCTGGATTCCACCATGGATCGTAAAGGATAACATAGGAAGCTGAGGTGAGATTGAGACCCGCACCACCGGCTTTGAGTGAAAGCATGAAGACCGATGGGTCCTTCGTAGTTTGGAAACGTTCGATCTCGCCTTTGCGATCCTTGGTTTGTCCGGTGAGGTAATGGAAAGGACGCGCTTCGAGTTCGAGGCGAGCCTTGATGAGGTCGAGCATCGAAACAAACTGGGAGAAAACCAATACCTTGTGGCCCTCGTCATGAAGCTGATCAAGTAGGTAGAAGAGAGATTCCATTTTGGCGGATTCTTCTTTGAGATATTTCGGATCGATGAGGCCTGGGTGGCAGCAGATTTGCCTGAGGCGCATCAGACCTTGGAGAATTGCGAAGGAGTTCTTTTTAACCGCTTCGTCGGAATCGAGTCCCAGAAGAGCTTTCTGAATGCGTTTGAGTTCGTTTTTATAGAGTTCGAGCTGCACGCCTTCCATTTTCGAATAAACTTCTTCTTCGGTCCGCGGTGGCAAGTCCTGAGCAACTTGCAACTTGGTGCGGCGAAGTAGGAAAGGACGCAAACGAGATGCGAGGCGCATCTGGGAGAGTGGATCCTTACGTTTATCGAAGCGTTTTTTGAAGTAGGCACGAGATCCGAGCACACCCGGCATCGCGAAGGCCATGAGTGACCACATATCGAGCAGACGGTTTTCGATAGGCGTTCCTGTTAGAACGAGGCGGTTTTGAGAATCGAGTTCGCGGGCGCATTTCGCGGCTTTGGAATCCGGGTTCTTAATTTGCTGACCTTCGTCAAGAATCGTAGTGAGCCATTTGATGCCGGAAAGTTCTTCACCACAGACTCGGAGCTGAGCGTAGTTAAGAACGAGCATGTCGATTTCATTCTGGATGTATTCCACATTGATATCATCGCGGTTCTTGAGAATTTTGACTCTGAGCTGCGGAGTGAATTTCTCTGCTTCGCTATACCAGACATCAAGAACGGATTTCGGACAGACGATGAGTGCGGGTTTGTGCGAGGTACCGGTCTTTTTATGTTCATCGAAGAGCCACAGAAGATAGGTGAGGGACTGGATGGTTTTACCAAGACCCATGTCATCGGCAAGGATACCACCGAAGTTATTTTCTGAGAGGTAGGCGAGGAATTTGAAACCATCGACCTGGTAGGGGCGGAGAGTTGCATTGAGGCCTTCAGGAAGGTCTGGATTGACCTCAAGCTTGATGTCATTGGCGCGGTTTTTAATACGCTCCCATGCTTTTGGATCGAATACCTCAGCAGCTTTCGGATCGGCAAGCTGGAGGGCGTGCATGCGGTGGGTCTCGCCGGAAAGATCGAAAGGATCGAGTCCGAGGCGTGTGACTGCTTCGCGTTGATCGGCATCGAGCTTGATTTCGAGACGCATCCATGAACCGTCTTCCATCCGAACGTAACCGCCACGAGCAGCGACAAGTTGGCGAATTTGTACTTTGGAAAGATTTACACCTTGAACATCGATGACGATGCGAAGATCGAACCAGTCGATATCTTGCCCCACGACTTCGAATCGGACGGCGGCAGTGACTGGATCGTTGAGAATGGATTTAAGGCGGAGATCGATATCGAGCTCGATTTCCGGAGGCATGGCTCGCACCCATTCAGCAAATTTCTCTGGGAACTGCTTGGTGATACGAGATTTGAATGAAATGAGTTTTTCGTCATAGGCGAGTGACATTTCATCAAGAATTGTTGGAATCGGATGCAGTGGCTCACGAGCGAATCGCATGAGCTGGCTTCCTTTGATAGATTGCTGTTCTACAAGCTCCCAACCATCTTTAGTCAAACGTTCTGTGCGAAGCCCCTTGGTTTCAAGAGCGGTGACATCGACAACGAGGTGCTCTGTCTCTGCAGCCGTTAGACCTGCGATGAGTTTCATCTCAAGCTTCGGTTTGAGTTCAAGATCGACAACGCGTTTGACAAGAGACTCTGGAAGTGTTGCTCCGATTTTGCGGAGGAATTCAACGCCTTCTAACGAGTCGATGACTTTTTTAGGAATGTGATAACGCGGCATCACTTCAGTTTCTTCAAGCCAACGCGGAGGACCTGGGAAAACCGTTTCGTCGGACTGATAAAGAACTACACGACCTGGCAGCAATCTAACCGAGTGGGAGACATTTTCTCCAGCAGCTGTAACTAACTGAAGTGCGAAAGAGCTCGGATCGTAAGGCTCATCTTCGCAGATCCATGAAAGAGCTTCTTCAGTAACTCGGAAGGGTTTCTCGTCCAAGTTGACTAGATAACCTGTCAGAGCAGGTTGTTGGAAAACGCGGTTCATGAAACGACACGACTCTTCTTGATCGAAATCGAGAGTGGTGTCGCCATGTTTGCGATAGAATGCTAAGTAGTGCTCCCAGAGTGTTTGGGATGAGGCGTCCATCAACAGCGCACCTTCTTGGTGAAGCGCGACATATTTTTCAATATCAACTTTTTCACGCAGCTGCATGTATTGTGCGTTAGGACGATCTTCACGAACTTCCATGCGTGCTTCGTTGATGGTTGCAACCAAACGGAATTGAACGGTTAGAGGTGCGTCTTGCGGAGGTCGTTCGTTGACTTGCTCGATGCGATCATACCATGCTGCGACTTCTCGTTCCGCTTCCCATTCGGCCATTTTTTTCTGAACTGCACCTAGATCGGTAATGACCGACATGAATTCAGGGTAGGGGAGCTTACGTTTGTAAAAAGCGTAAGCGAGAAAATTCCAGAATTCGAGAATGTCACCGGGAGGTACAGGCCATAGCTCGAGTGGTTCGTAGGTAGTAATTTCCCAACGTGGATTGATACGCACCATGTCGTGATCGTGCAACTCTCCTTCAATCACATAACGACGATAACGTTTTTCAATTTTTGTGACATACTCGGCCTCTTTGTCATCTAATTCGCGGCCGAGTTTATCTTCGATGATGTCGAGCACGGGAGTGTCATCGAACTCGTTCGGCGATTCGGGTAAATCTTCACCGCGATGCATGCGCTCCATCATGGTGGCGTATTGGCAAGCACCAGAGATGAGTTCATCTTCAGCAGTGCATGAGCCGAACCAGCGGTTACCTTGAAGACGGAGTGATGTGCGATGTGTTCCTGATTCGTCTTCCACGCGGCCTTGGATAAATAGATGGTTACCAAAGATCTGAGTTACGGCACCGTCTTTTTGAAGCATATCACCACGTTTGCGTGCTTCTTCTGGAAATGAATTAAGAAAATTAAGTGTGGCGCGATCTGGATTCATGGAGTGTTTAAAGTGTCAACTGTTCAAGTGTCAGGGGGATTGATTCTATTGCACAAAATGGGTTTTGTGCAATAGGAAGTTTCAATTCAATAGTTACGTAACAAGAAATGAGAATCCGCTTGATGAGAATCCGCGGGAAAGATTAGATGCACTTAGATTATTGATTTTTTCCTCATGAGCCTCCGAAAGCAATTAAACAACGTCTTACCAACCCTACTCCCATCTAGCCCAACAGATGCGATCAAGGGCACTGAATTGATTCGTTTGGCGAGGTTTAGTTTGAATGGAAATTATTCGGACGCTTCTCTCCGTTATCATTTTTCTATCATGTCCTGCGATCCGACTTCTTCGATCGCCAAAGTAGAAAAAGGGCAGGGCTACTATCGACGCAGCGAGCCACTACCTGCTCTTTCTGGAGCACAGGAGTTGTTGGCATGGACTCAAGGACGACTTGATGATTTAAATGGCGATCATACAACAGCGGATCATGCGATGCTGCGGATTAGAAAATTCCGTGCAGTGGTGATGCGCTATTTTGATATGAATGGTCGTTTTCCTTTTCTCTTCCGCGATCCATTTACAAACGAATCACCCATTGGTAATCTATGGAAATATCCCGAATTAGTATTAGTGGATTGGGAAACTGGCGGCTCGCATGATGAGGATATGTCTTTGGATGAAAAAATGTTGGAATTTAAACAGCGCTTGGGTATCGCTCCATTTCGGTTACATTCGGCTCGTCTAAGGCTTCTCCCCTCGTTGATGTCGTATCGCGAAGATTTCTTCCAAACGCTCTCCGTTTCACAATGGGCGCAGGGTGGCGAGTTAATTTACGCAGGACCTATTCAAGATGAGGCTCTCGCCGACGGATTAAGGAAGCTCAGCGCTAA
>JBILMI010000230.1:0-2744 GCA_044375585.1 Luteolibacter sp. | reverse complement strand
CACGGAGAAGAACTCTCGGATAAACTTTTCGAATCGATTCGTGATCTCTTAAGAAAACCAGAAACTATCATGTCCGTCTGCAACACTCATACGCCATAAACGAAATAACTTTTGAGAAACGGTCTAAAATAAGAAGGCTATTCCATCACTCACCGCCATTTTTTAAGGATCAGCGGGAAATTGACTATTTCTGAGGCGATGCATGAAAGTCTATTTACCGCATCGATGAATACCTTGGCCTAGATTTTGCGAAGGAGTATAAGGATAGAAATCAGTATTTCAGGCTTATTTGCCCTGCTATCCTCAGGAAGGATCCAAATTTAAAGGTGTATCCTCAGTGTGGACATGATGCCGATCGTGGGATCAACGGCTAGTATCGTCCTTCTTTGAATTCAGGCTTCCATTGCCGCCCTCGACGGCCTTTTTTCGCTGAAAGAATGAAGAAATTCTCCTGTGGTTGTCACATTTTGGAAAAATCTCCTAAGTTTACGCTGTTAGTTGTGTCGTAACCTGTGAACCGCCAACAACACTACCATCAAAACAACCATGACCATCCACCACATCTCCACTGCTTGCCGCCGCTTGCTCGCCAACTTCATCGTCGCAGTCGCAGTCCTTTGCATTTCTCCTCAAGTTTCAGCCCTGCCGACGCCAACCATGAACGAAGGGGAAATGATGGGGATGGCAGATGTTGTGGCCGAGGGAGAGGTGAGCAGCGTAACCTTGCTGAGGCGGTGGATCGGAGATCGGCCGGGGTATGACCTTGGACATGAGCGCGGCGAGTTCGAGGCAACACTGCGGATTGAGAAGACACTCAAGGGAAAGAATAAGGTAAATGAGACCATCCGCTATTTCGTCGAAGCATACATGGAGGGGAAGTGGAATGCGCCGGGCCGGGGATTCGTTTATATAAATACAACAAATGCAATCACGCCCGGAACCAAGCTGCGCGTGTATTTGAAATGGAATGCCGAAAACAAGAGATATGAAAGAGTAGCCTTCAATTCAGGATTCGAGGTGCTTAAGGCCTCCGATCAGGCATACCCCGAGACCGTTGGGGTTCCCAGTCTGGCAAGAAATAAACCAGCCGAACAATCGGTTGGCGGCGATGGGAAACCCGCGCCACAACCCTAACATTATCCTTCCTCGATCCGCTTTGCAATGTGAGCTAGGGATTCTTCAATTCGGTCAATCAGGATTAAACACAAGTCACCGGAATTCAAGCGCTCGAGGGCGATATCAATTGCAAGAAACTCACCACTAATTTCCTTGATCCAATTGGTCCGACTCGCGTTTTTTAATCCATCACGCAATAGAGCGATCACTTCACCATCAGATCGTCCACGCTGGCAGTCATCTTGATAGAGAATCACGTCATCAAACGCTTCGCCCAAAATTTCCGTCTGCTGACTCAGATCTTCATCGCGCCTATCACCGGCGCCACTCACCACCACGACGCGACGGCTCGCGGGGATGCTCTCGATGGCTTCAACAAGGACCTTGATGGCATCTGGATTATGGCCGTAATCAGCGATGAGCCTTGCGCCACGATAAGTGAACATATTGAAACGTCCGGGCACCGTTTCCGCGTCACTGGTAAAAGTAGCCAATCCTTGGCGGATTTGGTCCCATGGAATTCCCAAGCCCCACGCTACACCAATCGCCGCCATCGCGTTCTCAGTTTGGAAATGAATCGTGCCGTTAAGGGTGATGGGGATTTCACTCAGCGCCACGCGGTAACGTAGTTTGCCTTTCGCCCCAACAATCGCGTCGCCATCGACATATACGCCCCGCTTGCCTTGGGCTAAATGGTTAGCAAGCACACGCTCGTGGCAGTCACGAGCAAAAAAGGTCACCGAGCCCGGGCACACTGCCGCCATACTTGCAACAATTGGATCGGCCGCATTGAGAACTGCCACGCCATGTGGAGCAACACTGTGGACAATAACCCGCTTCACGAGTCCCAATTCATCGGCATTGGAAATATGATTCAGCCCAAGATGATCTCCCATGCCGATATTGGTAATCACGGCAACATTGCAGCTATCAAAACCAAGACCTTCGCGAAGAATTCCACCACGCGCGGTTTCTAACACAGCAGCATCCACATCAGGATGAAACAAAACGATACGAGCGCTACGCGGGCCACTGCAATCCCCTGTATCGATGCGCTCATTGTTAATATAAACTCCGTCGGAATTCGTCATTCCAACACGTTTGCCACTGAGTCCCAGCAAGTGTGCGATCAGGCGAACCGTGGTCGTCTTACCATTCGTGCCGGAAACTGCCACGACGGGGATCCGACCATCATCACGTTCGTCGAACATCGTTGAAATGATCGCCTCGCCGACGGGTCGGCCTTTACCAAAGGAGGGTTGCAAGTGCATCCTCAGACCCGGTGCAGCATTCACCTCGATGACTCCACCCAACTGATTTTCCAGAGATGTGAGCACGCTTTCGCAAACCACATCAACACCACATAAATCGAGACCCACCATTTTCGCCGCATCGATGGCTCGAGCAGCGATTTCTGGATGGACGTCGTCTGTGACATCCGTGGCTGTGCCACCGGTGCTCAAATTTGCATTATTACGCAGAAGCACTCGCGCGCCTTTGAAAGGCACTGAGTTAACATCAAGGTCCTGATGCGCAAGTGTTGCAATCGCGATGTCATCAAGTCGGATTTTTGTGAGCGTCGTGGCGTGTCCTGAACCGCGCAATGGATCGCTGTTGATCTCTTCGAC
>JBILMI010000072.1:0-10590 GCA_044375585.1 Luteolibacter sp. | reverse complement strand
AACGAGGCCTTGGATAGAGACGAGCCCGCTTAAAACAAGCACTGCGTATTTCATATTGGTTTTATCTGACTACAATCAGGCTCAGTCACCCAAAATTCCTTTAAAAATTTCACCCGCTCCTTTGATCACATCCTCACCTTTATCAATGACCTCTATCCCTTTATTGATCACATTTGTGGGCGACTCTCCCAAAACGTTGCGAGTGAACTTGAAAACTTTTTCCCCAGTCTCTGGAAGCAACTCGAACATCCGAGCTCCAGCCGCATCGGTTAATCGCTGGGTAAGATCTTCTTTTGGTTTGGAAAGCGTGCCAGTCACTCGAATCGGCGCCCACAGTAACCCAAGCCGTCCAGACTTGAATACATGAGTTTCCGCACCAGGAATATGCGACAATGTTCCGGGAACCAAACCGAGCTGGAAGCTGCCGTCAATGTTTTCACCTTTAATCGATATACTTCCCTCCAATCGGATCAATCCCTCACTACCTAATACAATATCGGTTAATAGAATTTCACCATTGTCTAAGCGCCACTTCGTGTGTGCATCGCTGAGTTGCAAAGTCCTAAATCGGCGCGTATCCGCATAGGCAGCTAACGCATCGAACACAGGTAGACCAGTCAATGTTCCGTTGGTAACTTGTAGTTCACCAGAGACCACTTGAGTGTTGGGCGTTTTGATCAATTTAAAAGTGGAACTCAGATCGCCTATCAATCTCTGTGCCCAGTTTTCATTGAGCACCTCATCACAGCGAACTCCATCGATAGTTCCGTCGTAGACATGGGTTTTCTGTAAAAAATTTGATTCTCCAGATGCAAAGATGTGCCCCTTTTTCCAACCTGAAAGCTCAGCCTGTTTAACAAATACACTGCCATCACGATAAGATGTAGCAATGCGCTGAATACGAAGTTCAGGCACCAAGGGAAGCGGCACTGAAATCTTACCGCCTGTGATTTCCGCTGTGTATGCCAGCTTTCCGCTAGCTGGCACCACCGCAACCGTCATGCCCTTGGCCGATGCTAAACCTTTTTTCGTGATAATCTGAAGTCCCAGATCACCGATATCCAATGACTCTAGCTCCACTTCTTTTGGCACCCAACCTGGTTGCTTTTTTGATCCCACTTTTTTTGGCATCATCGGCGGCGCCACGACTTCAGGCTCAGCCGATAACTGAACTTGAGATGGCATAGGTGGAACCATATTTAAACTGACTTGCAATCGATTGATCCGCGTTGACTTGACCTCCCACACTCCTCGACTAACCCCCCCGAAACCTACTTCCGTGCCAATACGCTCGGCCATCAAATCACTCACCAAACCCTTGCCAGCTGCCTCGAAACGCTCGGTCTTAACGGCCAAGCCATCCCATGCAAACGGAGCAAAGCTACCATCTACTCTTACCGCGGAACTTACCTGAGCTGATAAAAATTTTCGAAAGCTATCACTGCGTAGATAAGCACGTAATCCTAAATAACCCACGCCTACTGACAACAAAATCAACGCACCAAAAATCACCAAGACCTTGCCAAACCACGGATTCTGACCCGCTCCTTTTTTTCGCCGCTCTCGCCTATTCATCGTTAAAAATTAACGTTGTCTTCGCACATTGCAAGAATGGAAGGAAAAACAATTTAAGCTGGATTCCTGAAACTTGGGCGGACCGGAACCCCGTGTTTCGCGAAATGGCGCTTTGCTTCGCCCACGGTGTGTATCCCGAAGTGGAAAATCGACGCCGCGAGAACCGCATCCGCCTTACCTTTTTCAAGAACCTCAACCATATGATCCAAGTTTCCTGCACCACCCGAGGCAATCACGGGAATCCCGATCGCTGAGGAAATGGCAGCCGTTAGCTCGCAGTCGTAGCCAGCTTGGGTCCCATCCGCGTCCATCGAGGTCAGCAAAATCTCCCCCGCACCACGTCGCCAAACTTCCTTCGCCCACTCCACTGCATCTAGACCAACTGGCGTTCTACCACCATGAGTGTAAACTCCCCACTTTCCGGGACCCTCGCGCTTGGCATCAATCGCCACCACTATGCATTGGTTGCCAAATGCTTTGGCTCCTTGATCGACCAAATTCGGATTAGTCACCGCAGAGGTGTTGATCCCCACCTTATCGGCGCCAGCTTGCAACATGGTGTGCATGTTTTCCACCGATCGAATTCCACCGCCCACGGTCAGTGGAATAAAACATTTTTCCGCCGTGCGGCGAACCACATCCACCATCGTCTCACGAGCATCTGATGAGGCGGTGATGTCTAAGAATACCAACTCGTCAGCCTCCTGCTCATTGTAAGCAATCGCGCATTCAACAGGATCTCCCGCATCAATCAAATCGACGAAATTCACACCCTTGACCACACGGCCATTGGTGACGTCAAGACAAGGAATGATGCGTTTGGCGAGCAAGTGCGTAAGTTGATGGGTAAAAGCTTAATTTGGAAAATAAAAAAACGACGTCTTTTCGGACATCGTTTTTTTGAGAGGAACGAAAATATTTCGTTCTGCGGCTCAGCCAACCTTTGGCTTGCCGACGCGGCGTACCGCTCCGAAACGCTTCTGGAACTTGTCGATACGGCCTTCGGTATCCACGAATTGTTTCTGTCCGGTGAAAAACGGATGGGAATCGGAAGAGATACCAACGGAAATTAGGGAGTGCTCAACACCATCGATCACTTCTTTTTTTTCTGAAGTCTTGGTCGAGCGAGTGACGAAGCGTGCGCCAGTGGTCATATCTACGAAGACGACTGGATTGTATTTTGGATGAAGATCCTTTTTCATAAGATGAATTGGTTGTCCACACGTACCAACGCGCGGGGCGGGAAAACTGCCGAAAAACCAGAAGGTGTCAAGTTTTTAGCAGTTAAGTCACCAGAAAATTAAAAATCGAACATCATCGATTGATCATCTGGCTTCTTCGGTTTCGCCTTTGGAGCCTTAGCAGGCTTAGAAATTTCTACGATTTCCGGAACTACGGCCTCAGCAGGTTGCTCGGTTTTTTCAGACAGGTCTGTCGAATCGGCAAAATCTGACTGATCTGTTTTTTGAGAAATTGAGCTCCCAGCCAAACCACGCACCCCGAAACTCACCCATTGCTCAGCCTGAGCCGATGGAGGGAGATCCGAATTGAGATTCACCAAGGATTGTCCAAGCCCTGCTTCGAAGAAAGCCCACGCTGCTTCGAGTTCAGCGGCGGCCATTTGCGGAACCGCACCAGCCAGTGCTTTGAGATACAAATCGTTCATCTGCTTCCGGCCATCGGCCAGTGCCTGCGACATCAATCCAGTCGGAAAAACCATCACCCGTCCCGCGAGTTTCAGAAAAAATGGAGGATCCATCTCCACCCGACCCGCAGCGGCCAGAACCGAGTTCACATAAGCCACAACAATCGCCTCGACTGGACCACGTGACTCCAGTCGCGATGCATTTTCCAAAGCCTCAACCCGCGCTGTATCGACTGCCTCCATCACATGGGACATCACCAAATCCATCAGTCCCTCCCGACTTCCGAAATGATAATTCACGGCTGCAACGTTCGCTTTAATCGATCCCGTGATATCCCTCACCGAAACGAGATCAAATCCTTTTTCCACAACCAAACGCTCAGTCGCATCCAGCAATTTTCTCTTCGGACCAGCTTCAGGAACTTTCAAATCACGCATATCTTTGAAACAATCGTTCCAAGCAGAAATGTCAATCTCCTAGGCTTTTTATGTTAACAGTTTTAAGAAATAAAAATGTAACCGCGAATGGACACTAATGAACGCGAATAAAATAAAACATGATTCAAAGAATCGTTACAGAGCCTCTCAAATAAATTTTACTTAATGTAACCAAAATATCTTCACATTCGCGTCCATTAGCCTTCAATTGCGTGTCAATTTTACAGTTTGCTTGATGATCAGAATCAATGATCCATGAAAATCCACATTCTTCCTTGGAGTTTAAAATTTAAAAATTAGTGTCTCCCGCACATGCCCGGCCTCATCATCGCCCCTCGCGCCAGAATTTTTCATGGCCACGAATGGATTTACGCTTCCGAAATCAAAAAATCTTTTGGCAATCCCCAGCCAGGAGACGTCATCACATTGAAAGATTTCCGCGACAGACCACTTGGATCAGCCATCTACAATCCCACCTCCCAGATCGTCGCTCGCCGCTTTTCGCGTCGCCGCCAAGATCTCGATGCTGATTTCTTCATTCGCCGCATCCGCCAAGCAATCAACTTCCGCATCGAAACACCAGATCTAGATGAAACCCTGTGCCGCATCGTTTGGTCAGAGTCAGATGGCATCCCAGGCCTCATCGTCGATCGATATGGAGATCACCTTTCTGTCCAAACTCTCACCCTGGCTATGGATATGCGAAAAGATCTCATCCGCGATGCGTTGATCGAAATCCTCGCGCCAAAATCCATCACCCTTCGTAACGACTCATCCTCGCGCAAAGCCGAGGGTATGGAGCCTTGCATCGAAGTCCTCTATGGAGAAAATCCTGGCCCGTTCATGGTTCACGCCAATGGCCTCGATTTCGAAATTGATCTGGTCGATGGACAAAAAACTGGTCTCTACCTCGATCAACTCCAAGCACACAATGAGGTCGCAAAATTTTCCAAAGGTCTACGTGTCCTCGACTGCTTCACCAACCAAGGCGGATTTGCCTTAGCTTGTGCGAAAGCAGGCGCAGCCAAAGTCACCGCCGTGGATATCTCGGCCTCTGCATGCGCAGCTGCAAGGAAGAATGCTGAATTCAACAACCTCTCAATCGATGTCATCGAAGCCAATGTCTTCGATTTTCTTAAAGCCGCCCAACCGGAATACGACCTCATCATTCTCGATCCTCCGAGTTTCACAAAAAACAAAAAGACCCTGATGGACGCGATGCGTGGTTATAAAGAAATCCACCTCCGCTCACTCAAGTTGCTCGAAAAAGGCGGCCTGCTTTCAACTTTCTGCTGCTCCCACCACGCATCACGCGAACTATTTCTAGAAAACCTCGCCGATGCCTCAGTCGATGCGAAGAAATCGCTCCGCCTCGTCGCCGAGCACACCCAACGCGCAGATCATCCAGTTTTGATTTCTCTTCCGGAAACATCCTACTTGAAAGGTTTCACCTCTCAAGTCATCGCCACTAGGTAGCAAATGTCCAATCTCCTCTAGGAAATTTCAGCATTTTAGTTTTTTAGTATTTCAGTTTTCACATCTAAATGGACTACTCCCAACTCATCGCCAAACGCAAAGATCGCTTCCGTGAACTCGAAGAAGCCATCGGCGACCCAAATCTTTTCGACGATCCAAAACGTGCGACCGAAATCCTGCGCGAGCATCGCAAGTTACAGCAAACTCTCCAAGTTTGGGACACCTTGAAAAGTACCGAAATTCAGCTCGCCGACAACCAAGAGCTCGCTCGTTCCGATGATAAAGAACTCTCCGCCATGGCCGCAGAGGAAATCCCAGAACTCGAGAAATCATTAGTGCAACTCCGCGAGGACATACAATACGCCTTACTCCCTGCCGATCCTAACGAAGACCGCGACGCCCTCGTCGAGATCCGCGCCGGCGCGGGTGGTGATGAAGCATCTCTTTTCGCCGGAGAAATGATGCGCGCTTATCAGCGCTACGCCGATTCTAAAGGTTGGAAAACCGAGCACCTTGAAAGCTCACCTTCTGAGGTCGGTGGTTTCAAAGAGGTCATTCTCAAAGTCACTGGCGACGAAGTTTTCCGTCACCTCAAATACGAATCCGGCGTCCACCGCGTGCAACGCGTTCCTGCCACCGAAACTCAAGGCCGCATCCATACCTCCACCATCACCATTGCGGTTCTCCCAGAAGCTGAAGAGGTCGATGTTGAAATGAGACAAGAAGACCTCCGCATTGAAGTCTGCCGCTCCGGCGGTGCAGGTGGACAACACGTCAATACCACCGACTCCGCCGTCCAAATTTTTCACATTCCAACAGGTCTCTACGTCCGCTGCGAGCACGGTCGATCTCAAATCAAAAATAGAGAGATGGCCCTCGATATCATGCGCTCCCGCCTCTACGAGAAAAAACTCCAAGAGCAACAAGCTGCCTACTCAGAAAACCGCCGCTCACTCATTGGCTCCGGAGATCGCTCTGAAAAAATCCGCACCTACAATTTTCCACAAAGCCGCTGCACCGATCACCGCATCGGCTTCACCTCTCACAACCTCGATGCGATCATGTCTGGAGACCTTACCGAAATGACCGATCAACTCATGAAATCCGAAATGGCCGAGCGCCTAGCCGAAGCAGGGATGTAATTGGAGAGCCGGTCTCCGATCGGCTAAAGTCAAATTAGAGTCACCGAAAATTTCCTAATCAAATCCAAGCCGGCTGAAGGCACGGTTCTCCAATATGCTAACCCCCACCGAACAAGACGTCATCAAAGCCTGTGGCGAATCCGGCATCCGCACCATGGTCGCCGCATTTTACCGCCGTGTTCGCAACGACGATCTCATCGGCCCAATGTATCCAAATGATGATTGGGAAGGCTCCGAAGAACGGCTCGCCGAGTTCATGTTGTTTCGTCTCGGCGCCTCGAACGCTTACATCGAAAAGCGCGGTCATCCAAGATTACGGATGCGACACATTCATTTCCGAATCGGTATCCCCGAGCGCGATCGCTGGCTCAAGCTCATGGGAGAAGCAATGGACGAAACCCAAGTCCCTCCCTACGCTCGCTCATTCCTCGATGATCTCTTCGCCCAAATCGCCGACTTCATGCGGAATCAGCCTGAGTAAAATTGGATAGCCGCACTTCCAGCCGGCTTTTTTCATAACCCAAGCCGATTTCTAAGCTCTTCTCCGCGTTCTATCATCTCCTCCTCGCTCCTTCCTAGCCATTAGGCTTTGCATTCTAGAACGATTCGCTAAAACTCATTCTCCTTTTAGTATTTCAGCGTTTCAGTATTTTAGCGTTTATACCTATCCCATGCCCGAGAACTTTTACCAACAAACCACCGAAGCACCCGCGACTCCCTTCGATGTTTCGCTGCGCCCTCCTGCGTTTTCGGAATTCATTGGTCAGGAAAAAGTTAAAGATCGGGTCTTGCTCATGTTGGAAGCGGCGAAACGACGTGGTGATGTGCTTGATCACGTTCTCCTTTCCGGTCCTCCAGGCCTCGGAAAAACCACCCTCGCCAACCTCATTGCCAAGGCCGCTGGAACCCAGATGCACACCACCTCTGGACCACAGATCGAAAAAGCAGGCGACCTCGCGGGCATTCTCACCAACATCCAAAAAGGTGATATCCTTTTCATCGATGAGATTCATCGACTCCATCCCGCGATCGAGGAATACCTCTACCCCGCCATGGAAGATTACCGACTCGATATCATCATCGACTCCGGCCCATCCGCTCGCTCCATCCAAATCAATCTCCCACGCTTCACCCTCGTCGGTGCCACCACTCGCTCTGGAATGCTCACCGCACCGCTGCGCTCGCGCTTTGGCCTGATAAACCGACTCGATTACTACAACCGCGAAGAACTCGCTGACATCATCGAGCGTTCCGCGGGTCTACTTGATACAGAAATCCATCGCGAAGGCGCGCTTGAAATCGCGTCCCGTTCTCGCGGCACTCCTCGTGTTGCCAATGCCTTGTTGCGTTGGGTACGCGATTTTGCCCAAGTCCGTGGCACTGGTGTCATCGACCAACCCAGCGCCGCCGCCGCGCTCGCCATGATCGAGATCGATTCCGATGGCCTCGATGAAATGGACAAGCGCTTACTCGAAGCCATGATCTACAAATTCGGCGGAGGACCAGTTGGCTTGAACTCCCTAGCCGTCGCCGTTGGCGAAGATGCAGCTACCCTTGAGGAAGTTCACGAACCTTTCCTCATCATGCAGGGCTTCATCCAGCGTACCCCTCGCGGACGCACCGCCATGCCAGCTGCTTACGAAAAAATAGGAGCACCTGTTCCTCCACCATTGAAACCTGAGGACACCCAGACAAAACTCTTCTAAGGAAGCGCGGGCATCCTTCCCGCATCCACTCCTGCAATCCCCGCATCCATCTCTCATCTATTCCATGGAAACACCCATCAAACAAGCTATCGCCCGCTGCCGCGCACTCGGCCTGCGCCGCACCAAAGCGCTCGAGGAATTGCTTGCGACCCTGATTGAAAACCCCCGACCCATGACCTTAGCAGAGCTTACCAGCTCGAAGCGCCTCACGGATCTCTGCGACAAAGCCACCGTCTATCGCTTGCTCCAGCGCCTCACCGAGAATGGCATTATCCGCCGACTCGGCCTCCACGAGCGCGCCGCATATTTCACCCTACTCCAACCCGGCAAACACAGCGATTATCTCATCTGCACCGGCTGCGGAAAAATCGAAGCTATCCAAGCACCCTGCCCTGTTCATAAACTCGAAAACGAAATTCGTGAAAAAACGGGCTACCGAGGCCTGTATCATGAACTTGAATTCTTCGGAACCTGCCCCCGCTGCGCTTAATTTCCAAATCTCAATTTCCAAATCTCAATTCCTATAATTGTCTGACATAGCTATCTTGATCTTCATAGCTTTAATGAAGCCGGTAGCGAAGTCGGATCCCCATCTACGAACCAAGAACCAAGAACTTAAAAAACATGAAACCAATCCTACTCCTCGCAGCACTCATGACCGCCGCCAGCGCTCACGAATTCGAACACCACAAAGACTGGCTGCAAACTCCCGAAGGAATCGCACACGTGGGCGATTCTCACGGCGAAATTGACGTCGATTCCAAAGGCAATTTCTACGTCTCCGTTGTGGGCGGCGAGAAAAAAGGCATCCAAGTTTACTCACATGAAGGCAAATACCTCCGCAACCTTCCCAATGCCCGCGATAATCATCACGGTTTTACCATGGCTCAAGATGACGGCAAAGACGTGATCTACGCCGCTTGCTTGAACGATGAAAAATCAGCCTTCCTCAAACTCTCCACCGAAGGCGAAATCCTCTTGGAAATTCCGATGACTGCGATCCCGGAAGAAGTCGGTAAAAAATTCGCTCTCACCCACGCCGACCGCGCACCGAACGGTGATATCTGGCTCATCGATGGCTACGCCTCCGACCGCATCCTCATCTTCGATAAAGACGGAACATTCAAATCCACCACCGCAGGTAAAGCCGAACCATGGAAATTCAGCACCGCTCATAAATTTGCCTTCGACTATCGCTACGAGCCAGCCCGCGTGTTGATCTGCGACCGCGCCAACGACCGCCTCATCCACCTCAACCTCGATGGTACATTCCTCAGCGTATATGCGGAAAAAATTCCACGCCCTTGCGCCGTTGATTTCCATGGTGATCTCGTCGCCGTTGCCCAACTCGCCAGTGGTATCAGTATCCTGGATAAAGAAGGCAAAGTCGTCAAAGTCCTCGGACCTAACGACAACCCGAAAGAATTCAACACCGCCGATGTCAAACCCGAAGCCTGGCGCGAAGGCATCACCACCTCACCTCACGGTGTTACCTTCGATAAAGATGGCAACGTCGTTACCACTGAGTGGAACAAATGGGGCCGCATCCTTCGCTGGGACAAAGTGAAAACCAAATAAGAAGGAGACGCTTCCTCTTCATTCAAAAATCAAAAATCAAAAATTATCATTCGTCATTCGTCAATTTGTACGTCGCAGCCATAGCGAAGTCAGATCAAACCGAGATGCCAAAGCGTGCTCTCAATAATCGATTGACCATTTATAAATGACGATTGTTGATTTTTGATTTGTTAGAATTCAGCGCCGCAGGCTTTGGACTGCTGCCCCGACATGTCGGGGCAGCTTTCACGCCCGGCGTTGTTCATCGAATCGGTCAGTCATTATCAGACATTCCTATTCATTAAATTCAAACCAAAAGCAGGGATCACCGCAGCAATTCAAAGCCTACAGCTACACTCAAAACATTTCCTAACAAAAAAGCCACCGGATTGCTCCGGTGGCTTTTTAAATGATGTATGAATCAAGTATTAAGCGAGAGTTGCTTCTTTTTCAGCTTCTTCCTCTTTATCGCACTTTTTCTTGCATTTGCCTTCTGCTACCAGAGTTCCTTCTTTTTTAGCTTCTTCCTCTTTATCGCACTTCTTCTTCTCGCACTTGCCGCAATCAGCAAGGGTTTCTTCTTGTTTGTCTTTATCGCACTTCTTATCACATTTCTTTTCTGTGCTTTCAGCGAAAGCAAGAGGAGTGACGAAGATTACTGCAAAGAACGCGTTTAACAATAATTTCATGATCGTTTTTTTCTAGTTTAGTTATTGGTCTGATAAATCCGCAACAGCGGGATTCCTTAACTAGATACACTCCAGCGTAATTTATTCAAAAAAAAAATCTTAGCCAATCCAAGCGAGGTATTCTTGATTCCCATCCATCCCCGCAATACTGGCCGGAATGAGGCCTTTCCAAGTCTTGCCGTGTTCCTCAGAAACAAATTTGCGGATTTTCTCTACCGCTCGTTCCCTAAGCTCTTCATCTCTGACAATTCCACCTTTCCCGATATCTTCCCGATCGAGCTCAAACTGAGGTTTTATCAGGCAAACCACCTCCCCACCGTCCTCCAAAACCCCAAAAACCGCAGGTAGGACCTTGGTAAGTG
>JBILMI010000229.1:0-2764 GCA_044375585.1 Luteolibacter sp. | reverse complement strand
GGAAGCCGTTGAACGCGCTGCCGCAGCCATCGCCGAAAAGAACCCAGATCTTCAAGGCGATGAAGCCAAGGAAATTGCCGAAATCGTCGGCATCGGCGCGGTGAAATTTGCTGAACTCTCTCAAAATCGTCTCACCGATTACGTGTTCGCATGGGATCGCATGCTCGCTCTCCAGGGAGATACCGCCCCTTACCTGCAGTATTCAACAGTCCGCATCCGCTCCATTTTCCGTAAACTGGATAGCCAGTTCGATGCCAGCAAAGCCAGGATTCAGCTAGAGAAATCCGAGGAAATCCACCTCGCACGCCTACTAGCCCGCTTCGGGGAAGTCCTACCGATGGTTATCGAAGACCATCGGCCTAACCTTCTAGCTAACTACTTGCTAGAACTCGCCCGAGCCTTCCACTCGTTCTTTGAGGCCTGCCCAGTCCTTAAATCCGAAGAACCCCTCAAATCCAGCCGACTCGCGCTCTGTAAGCTCACCTCAACCATCCTGGAACAAGGTCTCGGCCTCCTAGGCATCCGTTGCCCTGAGCGGATGTAAAATTTCAAATTTCAATCTTCAACAAGCAAAAGGAATGAGAACTATTCTTTTGTATTCCCTCTGAAAATTGAACTTTGGAACTTGAGATTTAAGATTGCACTTTTGGACGCATAAATCAAAGATACAGCGATGTTCCCTTTTTATGTCATCGGACACAAGAACCCAGACACCGATGCTGTATGCTCTGCGATTGGTCATGCCGCCCTGCTTCGTGCCTGCGGAGATGAGCCAAGTGCCATAGCTGCGCGTTGTGGTGATGTTTCTCAACGCACCAAATGGGTTCTTGAAAAAGCAGGCATCGAAGCCCCAGAGCTTCTGACCGATGCGCGCACCAACGCTGGAATGATATGCAAACGTGAAGTCATTTCCGTTCGCCCGTGTGATACATTCATCACCGCCTACAATCGGATGTTCAACGCCGAGATCCGTTGCGTGCCCGTCATAAACGAAGATGGCTCGGTTGCAGGAATGCTCCAATACATTAACCTCCTCAAGCTTCTCCTACCTGCCAATACGGAAGGCATTAGTGTCCGGACAGTCCATGCTTCTCTAAACAATCTTGCTGCAACTCTTGATGCAGAGAGCTTGGGTGCAACGATTTGTGATCAAGACGAGGAAGAAGATCTCATTCTTCTAGTCGGCGCGTCTTCTCAGGAAACTGTAAAATCTCGCCTCAAAAAGGCAACCAGTGATGGTAACATCAAAAATTTCCTCGTGGTCTGCGGTGACCGACCCATCGTCCAACGTCTAGCCATAGAATCCGGAGCGCGCGCTTTGTTGGTCACAGGTGAGAATGTGGTTTCTCAAGAAATCAGAGAACTCGCCATTTCCAAAGGAACTGTCCTGCTGCGCTGCCGCCAAGACACTGCCAGCGCTAGCACGCTCATTCGCTGTTCACGCACAGTGCGCCACGTGATGGAAACAAAATTCATCTCGTTAAACGCCAAAGAACCCGTTTCCAAAATCCGAAAACAACTTGTCTCAGTCGATCAAGATCTGTTTCCCGTCATGGATGCCGGTTCGGATGCGATGCTTGGCGTGCTTGCGAAATCTGACTTGGTCGATCCACCGAAACTCCGCTTCGCTCTCGTCGATCACAACGAATACGCGCAAGCCGTTACAGGGATTGAGGAAGCTACCATTACCGAAGTCATTGATCACCACCGCCTCTCGGGCGATCTTGTTTCTCGTGAACCCATTCGTTACCTCAACGAACCAGTCGGCTCAACGTGCACTCTGGTCGCTCGAAAGTTTTTCCATAGAGATCTCATTCCCGCACCGGACGTTGCCCTCTGTCTTTGCGGTGGCATTGTATCTGACACACTATGTCTTACCTCGCCGACCACCACCACGCTTGATCGTAAAATGCTTACTTGGCTCAGTGGAATTGCACATGTCGACGCCAAAGAATTCGCTGATGAATTTTTTGCTGTCGGCTCGCTCATCGCAAACGGCACAACTGAGGAAATCATTCATTCCGACCGTAAAGAATTCAACGAGCAAGGCATGTTTATCAGCGTCTCACAAGTTGAGGAACGCGATCTCCACGGCTTCAAAGCCCGTCGCGATGAATTAGAAAAAGCCCTCCGCGATCTACAATTTGAAAAAGGCTATAATATCGCGGTTTTAGTCGTCACTGATGTCGCTCTACTGAAGAGTATGGTTCTTGCGGTCGGCCCAGAACACATGATCGCAGCTCTTCCGTTTACGCGCATCGATGACACACTCTACTCAGCTCCTGGAGTCGTCTCCCGCAAACGTCAAATCTTCCCTGCTATCTGCGACGCAATAGAGCATGGACATCGATAACGTGGCGGCGATCTTCGGTCGCCGTGTTAAACGAGAAAATAAAAAAGGGTTTTTGGTTTATTTCGCGCCTCTTTTTTCACTTGGATCCATAGATTTAAACATCACAACCATGTCCTTACGTGTTAGAAGGAGCATGCTTTTCAAGGAAAGATGACCAAATCACGCGTCCACCAAAATCATATTGGCGAAAGAGCATGCTTTGGTGAAGTCATTGAAGGTAGGATCCATCACCGAGGGCGCCGCACGAGGTGATTTAGCAAAAAAGCATTTAATCCCTTACTGAAACTACTACCTATTCACGCGGCTGCCTCGGCGATGCAGCCCTATCTAAAATGAATCAATCCCCGATCACACACGGCACCAATATCCCTTCGCTCATACCGTGTATTTTTTTCTTATCCGATGGAACCA
>JBILMI010000071.1:0-10628 GCA_044375585.1 Luteolibacter sp. | reverse complement strand
TTTCTGGCTCCTCCATGAAACGCATCAACATGCGGTTACGCGGTTGGCCGAGTTTGATTTTGAAAAGCAAGCGCCCCGCGCCTTCCATATCACCCGCATCAGCGAGTTTCTTTGCTTCGGCAGCAAGATCATTGCAGAGAGCTGTTTGTTTTTTCACAAGCGACTCGATGAGCGGCCTGTATTTATCAAACTGGTGAGAAGATTGTGCGGTTGGTCCAGAAATGATGAGCGGCGTGCGGGCTTCATCGATCAAGATGGAGTCAACCTCGTCGATGATGGCGAAGTAGTGACCGCGCTGGACTTGTTCGTCTCTGGCGGATGCCATGCCGTTGTCGCGGAGGTAATCGAAGCCGAACTCTGCATTGGTTCCGTAAGTAATATCGCAACCGTATTGATCGCGGCGATCCGTTGGTGACATTTGGTTTTGGATACAACCGACGGTCAACCCGAGATAACGGAACAGAGAACCCATCCAATCCGAGTCACGTTTTGCGAGGTAATCGTTAACCGTGATGACGTGGACGCCGAGACCGGTGAGTGCGTTAAGAAAAACGGGAAGCGTTGCGACAAGGGTTTTTCCCTCACCGGTTTGCATCTCAGCGATCATTCCGCGATGCAAAGCGATACCGCCGACGAGCTGCACGTCGAAGTGCACCATCTGCCACTCGATTGGATGATCGTTGACTTGGATCTCCTGTCCGCACATGCGGCGAGCCCCATTTTTCACAACGGCGTATGCCTCGGGGAGAATGGTTTCTAAATACTTCGCGCGGGCGCGCATGAACTCAGGCTCGATGGCATGGAAGGCCGCTTTCGCTTCTTCGATGCCCTCTGGGGTTGATGCGATCGAAGCAGGGAGGGTTGGGAATTCGCCACGAAGTCCTTTGAGGCGTTGTTCCAAATCGCTGGCGGTAGCGGAGAGCTCTTCGGCCGACATGCGCTCGATCACTGGCTTTGCTGGGACATTGAGATCGTGATAACGGCCGAGATGCGCCTGCCATTTGGCGGTCATTTCACGGAGTTTCTCCTCTGGCTCGCGCTGCAGACCTTGCTCGATTTCGTTAATACGGGTGACGGTGGGTCGAATGCGACGAATCTCGCGCATGTTTTTGCTACCACCGATTTTTTGAAGAATCCACTTGATCATGAGAAATTTGGCTACGCCCACTACGGGCTTAAGAGGGGGTGAATACACTGGGAGAGGCTTAGACGCAAGCGTTGGAATATCTTAAGAAACTTGATTTTTCTCATCTAAAAACAGGAAAATATGGATAAAATAGCTGCGTGTTGTTCGATTCTCACAATCATTTGCAGAGCGGAAAGTTTGAGAAAAAAGCTGGGGACCTGATCGTTGAGATGAAGACCGCAGAAATCTCTGGGTGCGTAGTCAACGCAACGCGAGAGGAAGATTGGGAGGCAGTGCGGAGCATTGCGCAGGATTTTCGTGATTTTGTGCAGCCAGCTTATGGCGTGCATCCATGGTTTGCGGATACCGTCAAAACGGGCTGGCAGGAACGGCTGCGAGAAATCCTAAGTCATGATCCCTCGGCAAGTGTGGGTGAGATCGGAGTGGATGGCTGGGTCAGTTCGCCGGCGATGAAAATCCAACAAGACGTTTTTCGTGAGCAGATACAAATCGCCGTCGAATTAGGTAGGCAGGTGACCATCCATTGCCTCAAAGCGTGGGAAGAACTGTTTGACGAAATCGATCAATCAGCTGCATGGCCAGAAAAGTTTCTGATGCATTCCTTTGGCGGGTCAATCGAAGTCGCACAACGCTTAATCAAACACGGCGCTTGGTTTTCGTTTTCTGGATATTTCTTACAAGAACGGAAAGCCAAGGTGTTGGAAGTTTTCAAGCACCTTCCACAAGATCGCATTCTATTAGAGACCGATGCGCCAGACATGATGCCACCATCCGACCTAGTGAAATTTCCGCTCAGCGAGGGAGTGAATCATCCAGCGAATCTAGGAGCTATCGCAGAAGCATTTGAAAAAGAAATGGGCGAAGGAACGCTTGAGCAGATCACTGAGAACAGTAAACGTTTTTGGGGTCGGTAAAGAGAATAAGCCATATCATGATTTCTCCGTGACAGGCGACGCAAGCCCTAGCGTGGAATAACGAACCACAAGAAATTTACTTTCATCCGCCGTATGAATATCTTCTAGAGCCGTTCGACAACTTGGGCAAAATTTAACCCACACAACTGGATCTATGCTAGCATCCCTGTAATCATGCGTAAACTCACCCCGGAACTTCTCGATCACCTCCCGCATAATGACCCCGGCGCACGACTTTCCCGCCGCGATCTCAGCCGCATCAACTGCTTCATGGGCAACGAACGCTGGATAGCATCGATGATCCCAAGCGCCGAACGATTCATCACCGAGATTGGCGCTGGTGACGGGCATCTGCTTTCCAGGATTGCAATCCAACATACCGACGCCGCGATTGTGGCTTATGACCTCGCTCCGCGGCCCGTTAGACTCACAGAAAAAATAGACTGGAAACAAGGTGACCTTTTTTCTCAGCTCCCTCCCCAAAGCGGTGGTACCCTGATCGCCAACCTCTTCCTGCATCACTTCGATGAACGCCAGCTCCGCGAGCTTGGAAAATGGATAAGCGCTTTCGAAACCATCATCATCAACGAGCCACTCCGCGCTAACCTACCCATGATGATGGCAAAAATCGCAAGCCCATTCATTCACCCCATCACCCGTCACGATATGCGAGTCAGCATTGAGGCAGGCTTCGTCGTGGGCGAAGTCGCTGGACTGTTAGAACTTGAGAAAAATGGCTTCAAGATCATCGAAACTACAGATTGGAGGGGAGCGATCCGCCTGCATTGCACGAAACAAAAATGAGCTTCCCTAGCTCCTACAGCGCCGCAGGCTTTGGACTGCTGGGATTCTTATTCCCAGCTCTTTCGTTGCGTGACTATCACCGGAGCGAAGGGTAGCAACCTGTTTCTCCCCTCCTCACCATCCAACCCATAAAGCTGCGAAGTATCGCAGCAGTCCAAAGCCTTCGGCGATTTTTACCGATAGCGTCCCAGCCACCCCGTGCTATGCTTCTACGTTTGAGCGAAACAATCACCATCACTGGAGGCGGCCTGACTGGTCTTTCTCTCGCCATCGCCCTTCGCAGGCATGACATCCCCGTCATTCTGCACGAAGCGGGAAGCTACCCTCGGCATCGCGTCTGCGGCGAGTTCATTTCAGGAATCTCACATGAAACGCTGACGACGCTTGGCATCGCGGAAACACTTGCCGACGCTCAGCTTCACCGCAGCGTCACTTGGTTTTCGGGAAACGATCTGCTGCGCAAAAACTCCCTTCCTGAGCCCGCGCTCGCTATTTCCCGCCATCTGCTTGATGACCGTTTACAAAAGCTTGCCATCGCTTCCGGCGTCGATCTCCGAACAGGATCGAGATTGAGAATGTCACCCGAACAGCGCGGCCATATCTGGACGGCTGGAAGAAGACCGGCGAAGGGAAAATGGATCGGTCTCAAAGCACACATCCGCGACATCGGCGCCACCGCACACTTGGAAATGCACAGTGGCTCACGAGGCTACCTTGGAATCACATCGGTCGAGGATGGCTGGAACAATATCTGCGGGTTATTTCGTATCGATCCCTCCATTACGGCACGTCATGGCGATCTACTGCCCGCCTATCTTCTGGAAAACGGGAATACAGATCTTGCCCATCGCATCGCTGCGGCGGAGTGGAGAGAAGGCTCGTTCACCGCTGTCGCCGGTTTCGCACTGGGACTCCAGGCAGCCACTCCCGGAGTTCTCTCGCTAGGTGATTCCCACGCAATCATCCCGCCCTTCACCGGCAACGGAATGACCATGGCGCTTCAATCTGCGGAAACCGCACTTCCCCACTTGCTCTCCTTCGCAACCCACCAAACTCCATGGCACGCCACCTGCGAGCTTATCGAAAAAGATCTACACGCGCGTTTCCGAAAACGCCTGACCTCGGCAAAGTTTCTCCACCCACTACTCTTTCAGCCAGTTTTACGCCAACTTGTTAGAATCGCCCCGCTCAATCCCATCCTAAGCCTGGTCCGCTAGCACCTGTCTTCTATGTATCTCACCTCACTCGCAACCTCCAATCCACCGCATTCCTTCACCCAAGCAAAAACGTGGCAGGCTCTCCAATCCCATCCCAGCATTGGCGGTCTCAAGACCCGCTCACTTTCCTTGTTAGAAAAGATTCTCTGCAATGGCAGCTCTGGAATAGCTGCCCGACAATTCACCGCCGCTGATCTCGCGCCAGTCTTCCGGCACGACGCGGAAAACTTGAATCGCTCCTTCGAATCCCACGCTCCCGCGCTCGCAGCCGATGCGCTTTCCAAAGCTTTAAAAAAAGCCGGCCTCGCGCCGGAAAGCATCGATGCCCTTTTCGTCTGCACCTGCACTGGCTATCTCTGCCCTGGGCCATCCAGTCATGTGGCGGAAACGCTTGGCCTGCGCGCGGATACTTACCTCTGCGATCTCGTCGGCCTGGGTTGCGGCGCTGCCATCCCAACTCTGCGCGCTGCCCATGGATACCTTGCCGCCAATCCTGAACAGACGGTTGCGGTCGTCGCGGTCGAAGTCTCTTCCGCCGCATTTTACATCGATGACGATCCCGGAGTCCTGATCTCGCTCTGCCTTTTTGGCGATGGAGCCGCCGCCGCGATCCTAAGCGGAAAAGGGGAATGGAAATTCGACAGCTTCGATACCCACCACGTCCCCGCCGACCGTGAAAAAATCCGTTTCACGAACTCAGGCGGAAAGCTCAAAAATCAGCTTCACCGCAGCGTTCCTGAACTGGCGGCAAAAGCGGTTACGACGCTTTACGAAAGGCACGCTTCAGTTCCAGACCAGATCCTGGCTCACTCAGGTGGCCGCGATGTGATCGAGGCGATCGAATCGACGCTTCCCTTTTATCTAACAGAAACCCGAGAAGTCCTTCGCAAGCACGGTAACATGTCGAGCCCATCCGTGCTCTTCGCGCTTGAGGAACGAATGCGTACCTGCCCGGACGATACCTCACTTTGGCTCACCGCTTTCGGCGCTGGCTTTGCAGCACATTCCTGCCAGCTCTCAAGAAACACAAACCATTAGCGCCTCAATCCACCGATCTAAGCTCAATCCCCAGCTCTTTAAGGAGCAATAGATCCAGTTCAGTCTCACTTGGTTTCAAACATTCTGAATCCCCAAACTTGATGATCTGTGACTGTTTCACGGTCTCTCCGATCGCGAGGTAAAGATCTCCTCTTCCGCGGAGCCCCGCATATCGAGTAGCGAACACTTTTCCTAAAAACCGACCGTCCCCTTCCTCACTCGTCATCATCTCTCCCGATTGAGAGATGTGGCCCTCGAAATTTGCACGGATCACCTCGTCGATGTATTGCTGAATTTCCTCGGTTGTCATAAAAAATCGGATCGTAGCGATATGTAAAACAGAAATTACCCGCCTGAAAATACTGGGTTGAAGCCGGCATCTGTCAGGATACGCTTCACCTCGTCTCGTTTGTCGCCTTGAATTTCAATGCAGCCGTCCTTCACCGTGCCGCCGACACCACAGGCTTTCTGGATCTTCTTCGCGAGTTCTTGTTTTTCCGTGAGTGAAATTCCGATAAAGTTTTTAGCGACTGTAACTCCCTTGCCACCGCGATGTGCGGTTTGGCGAACGATGTCAACACGACCGCGGTTGGTTTTTTTCTGCCCACGGGTGGACGTTTTCATTGGAGTGGCGGAAGCTGGGGCTGGACCCGCTGGCAAATTATCCAATGCGTCTAAAGCTCCAAAAGCATTAGGGATATTTTCAGGCTGCGCTGACTTATCTTTATTTCGACTCATCCACACCATTCAACTCCATCCCTCAAGAACCACAAGCTAGATTCACTCTATATCTTTTTTCATCCATGGTGGGAGACTTTGAATATCCGCATTCACGAGAGTTGTTAGATAGTTGCCTCGGAAGTCGGCGCCCAGAAGCAGCATGTAAGAAGCCCGCTCCGAGCCCCGGATGACTTCGCCGATGGGTTTGCCATTGTGTTGGATGTGAAATCCACCGCCCGTCCATTTCGGGATCTCCGTGACTTTCAGAAATTCGAGTTCGATGGTTTCACGGGCTAGCTGGAATCGATTTCTTTCGGGGAGCATGGAAACGGCTCTGAGGGTGAAGCCTTTGGATTCGTAAGCAGGAAACGAAGCAAAACGAATGAGCGGTGGAGAAGGCTTACGATCTGGTTGGAGTCGCTCCTTGGCTTGAAGATAGATCACGATTAAATGGGAAGACTTTTCGAAGACTGAGATGGTAGAGCTAAATTTCTTGTATTCGGAATGCTGAATGGAAACGGCATGGGATCCGATGGGAACCATGAACCACCCCGTTTCTACTCCGGCCTTTAAGCCATCTGGAACCAGAACTTTTCCTGCAAGGTTGATTTCGCAAGATGATGAGGAAGGAATCAGATTTACCACATTAAGAAATCCGTAGCGCTCGGTTTCAGCCGCACTGAGAAATGGAACCAGACATCCTATCAGGGTTAAAATTTTAAAAAGAAATTTCATAATGTTTGGTGATTTGGGGTTTGCCATTAGCAAGTGCTTGGCCGTTTGCGTCGCGCTCAGGTTCGACGGTGAAATGGAATTCACGTGTCGCATGCGCGAGACGTTTTCCTGATTGAGAAAGCACCTCTCCAGCCACGACAATGCGAAAGGTTTTCGAGTGAAACGTCACAAGATCCATCACTTTACGCATGAGTTCCTCTCTTCCCGCATCGTTCCACTCGACAAGATCATTTGGGTTGTCGTTGTCACTTACACTCGGTACCTCTTCGAAAAAATCAGGATTTCCAAAAAACGGTGTGTCTGATGGATTAGATAATTCACGCATTTCTAATGGATTCTCGCTCAAGCTATTGAGATCCGAGAAGCCACGTAAGGGACTCTGATTACGATGGGCGATGATCCTGTCCGCAAAGAGATCTCCGATGCGATCCACATAGCGTGGCGACGCATTCGGAGCCATCGGATCGGCATTTAAGCTAACACCTGCGATCAAACATCTCAGAACTTCGCGAGGTGCAGTGTTGATATTGATTCGGCGAGCGTGGGGATTTAATGGAGGATTTACGGGCGTGAGAGAAAACAGATCTAAAAGCTGAGCAGCACGTTTGCCTTCCGTATCGAATACGAGAAATTCGGGTCGGCCGATCGCGAGTGAAAATCCACCACCTGCTTTGGAGCTCGCTGTGGCGTTGCGCGAGTCGACATCGCTCCATTGTGCGGGATCGTAAATATTTCCTAACTCACAAAGAGAATGATACTGCCCAGTATTTGAAATAAACGCCGGCGCTCGCTCGGGTTGGTTTTCTGGATAAACTCCATTAGAATAAGGCGTGCCGTTTGAATTCATGATCTGCGATGTGCTTGGACGCCGTGAATCTCCAACAGGCCTGACGCCAGGCAGCGTGCTTGATCCGCTATCCGGCCATTGATTGATGCGGACTTCCGCGTAGGGCAATGTTGGCTTAGTGGTGGCGATGCCACGTTTCAATGCCCGCCCTCCCCAATTACTATTTACATCGTAACTGTTAGCAATGATGGGGGAGTTGATATAAACGGATGACCGCGGATCGCCAAACTGGCCAATACCAAAATCGTGAGACGGAGATGCATTTCCCTTCCATTTACGTTCGCCAGATCCTGCTCTCAGAAGACCGGAAGTTCTCTGCAAGCCACCACGTGCAAAATCGACAACTCGGTTATTCCATTTCAGCGAAAAATTACTTTCATGGGTTTCGGCAAAATTGAGCTGAGAAGGCATAAATGCGCCTTGTGAAAACGCATGGGTAATTTCACCTAACGGAATGACCAAAAATCCATTTGGCGGCATGAAGATGTCGAGAGAAGGAAATTCGAAAGGTGTAAATTCATGCTCCCCTCCGGGCGGAATGTTGATTTTATGACGATTGATATTCGTGAAACGAATTTCCCCGCTGATGGGAAGCTGACTGGGATTCCATAATTCTACAAAGGTTTCAACTTTGATGTAGATCTTGTTATCGCTACTGCCAATCCATTCGTAGCGGTCGAAGAGTTCGTTGACGAATGGGTAGGAATCAATTCCGCGGTAGCCGTTACCGATGGTAGCATTACTATCTTTATCTGCGTAATCGATGATCGATGCAGCGAGGGTTTTCAGGTAGTCCTCAGTTGCAGGAAACCCGCCACGTCGGCTTGCGAATAGCGGCAGGTTGGTGGCGATGTGATCTGATATTTTTGTGACGTCTCCAACAGAAACAAGTGTATTGATATCAGGTGCCGCTTGCCCAGCATCTGCGTATCCAAATCCTTGAGGAATGATTTTTTGAGGATTTTGGAAGTCTGGGAGATACGTAATATATGGCTCGATTCGGCTCGCGGCTGATTTATCTAGGACATTTCTCAGGGAAGCGGAGGTGCGTAATACGGCACGCTTCTCATCCATAACTATTGGCATCTCTCCATCGGATGACCATGGATTGAAAATAGTAGAGGGATCGATTTCCTCTATGCTTCTTCCCTGATCACGCTTTTTCAGAGCTAGACGCTGCCCATCAAGCCTGCCGCCTAAGTCTTCAATCCAAAACGCATACCGAAAAGTAGATCCCGTTGGATTCTCAGGATCAGCTGGAAGTGTGATCCATTGCGCGCGTGGAATATTTTGATCGTGCTCATTGATTGGCTTCAAAGTTTGTGCAGATGCGGCGTATGCAGATAGAATTGGACTGAGTTCTCTCGCATCGATCTGACGTTTCCCAAGCGCTTGGGTAAGCGCATTACTAAACAACGGAATCGCCTGCCATGCATCGTTCTCAAAGATCGCACCGTAAGTAAAAAATTGCTCTCGGTAACCAAGTGGTCGCTGATCGCTTGCGAGGGTCGGTTGGATTGGGTCATCGATACGAAAAATTAACGAATCATCGCGGCAGGAGATGTTAGAAATAACCGCGATAGCGCTTGCAAGTCCGCTTTCCACCGCGAGCTCAGCGCGCGTGGCATCAGAATATGAACGGGCAGTCTTGCGTTCCAACCCCATGATGGTGAGCATCCCGATTAGCAACAAAAGGAGTGCACTGATTGATAGGAGAGTTATCGGCAGCGTAATGCCACGCTTCATAGAGTTAGGTTGGAAGTATGACATCATTTCCCGATGGATAGTTTATATGAAACCTCGCGAATATACTGGCGTTCGGATTCTTTGGGTGAAATCGCAAGACGCTTCCATGCGGACCGATCCGTAAGGCGCACAGAGAGAGATTCATCGACCGTTCGTATATTCAGCTCAATGTAAGAAGGTGAATCAATTTCGGTTTCATCCCATGGTTCATCACTACCAGATACTTGATTAAAATACATGGGAGTCACTTTGAAGCTCATTACCGAATCGATAACTGACTCATCGATCGATGGATCAACTTCTGGAAATTCTGCTTCATCAACTCCTTCTATAAGACGTTGAGTTTGTGTAGGATTGAGCGTCTTACGAAATAACTTGGGATTTATCCGTTGATCCGAATCTTCAACAAACGCCACGTAATAACAGCTAGTCGCAAGGTCTCCCGGAGAGTCCGGATTTTGTTCATCATGGGAAAGCGTTCTAACAAATGCGATTTGATCTATCACTTCAGGCTCTGAGGTGAGCGAGGATCGCAGGATCAACGGCGTATCGGGCAAGCGATTTGAGATTTCGGATTGAAACAGTTGGAAAAAAGCTCGCGCTTGAGAAAGATGATTCACTGAGCGCTGTGAATGCACGTAACCATCCGTTGATTGAGTGACCAGTGCAGCGAGTGCGAGTAAAATGACTGAAGAGATCGCCATCGTCACCAATAACTCTAGCAAGGTGAAGCCTGCGCGAATCGCTTGGTAAGTTGGGGAAATATCTTTCATAGATTTCCTTCACGTGCGCTGACGTATCGATATTCAAGTTTCGTTCGTTTATGAGAAACATCTCGGATTTTTATGGAAATGAGCGCTAGCTGTTGCCCTGTGGGTTGATTTGTCGGCAGATTATATGGCTCAGCCTCAATCGATACGAGATAAGTGGCTTGCTCCATGCCAGCGGTTGCGATCAAGGTTCCATCCTTTTTGTAAGCCAACTCAATGGTAACTTTTGGTGAAGCTTCCGTTGGAAAGGGAAATGCGTTATTCAAATCGGCATGCTCTGCTGCTTCTGCCCATTCATTCTGGATTCTTCGCTGCACATCACGCACCAACCATGCAGAACGGGTATCGGTCTCTGCTGTTTGGCGAGAGCGATGAGCTGAGCTCATTGCGCCCATGATCAATGGCACCGTAGAAGCAATAACAGCAATAGCGATCACGACCTCTGCAAGTGTCATGCCACGCTTTTTGATAGAATTGGACCAAGATTTCTGTTTCATGGGATAAAATTTCGAGTCTTTGCTGTTAGACGATTGACCTCAAGTAAATCAAAGACTGGCTGATCGCTAGTTATTTGACTGATGCGAAATGCGTCTCCTTTGCGAGTGACCTCGGCAATGGCTATGTGAATACGCCCGCTAGTCATTGGATGAATAATCTGTCCATTCGGAGCGAACACAACCATGTGACACT
>JBILMI010000070.1:0-10715 GCA_044375585.1 Luteolibacter sp. | reverse complement strand
GAATCTGTCTAACAATTTGACAGATAATTCTTATAAATCCTGCTCGATGCTTTTGAGCGTTAGGAAAAGATTCTGCCAGCGATTTTGTTTCGGTTCGTTGCTACGCTCCTCTTCTGCGAGGTGTTTTTTGATGGAACCCAAGCAAGAGGCGTATTCTTGAAAAAATGACCGCAACGCATTTTCGTAGTCAGAGCGAAGCGCATCGGCAAATATTCCGCAGGTGTCTAAAAGTGTAATTCGAAAATCATGGCTGATGCGCGATTTCGTGATGACGGCAATGATCATTCCGCCGACTAGAAACAATAGAGCGATTCCACAAAAGATCGAAGGTAGGAGTTGAATATCCATGATGCCGCTAACTGCTCCCATGCTCAGAAAGATAAGGGCGGATGCGCTGAATGATTTGATTGCACGACTACGATTACGAAGCTCACGCTCCAAATCTTTGCGAACGTGAAGGTTGCCAATCGCTTGATGTGCAGCGCTACCAATGCGTTCTACAAAATGGCTGCGTGCTTTTTCTAAAGCTTCATCGATAGGTAAGGATTGGTCGATGGATATACCAATCGATTCGTCGATGCGTGCACCAAGATCTTTCCAATGCTTCAGGCACGCGGTGACGATGTCTTTACCGTCCTTCTCTGCAACGGATTCGACCGCTGAGCGAAGTTTTTCAGTAAGCAATGCCTCGGTGCGAATCCCAGTATTGTCACCTGTGAATACTTTAAATAATGAGCGTGCGAAACTGAGCCATTTTCTGAGTTTACGAGTTACTAGGATCGCCTCATTTTGAAAAATTTCAGCTACATCGTTAAAGTGACTTGGAAGTCTTAAGACAAGGCTCTCGCGCATCGCGTCGATCTCGTCCTCAAGCGATTGTAAAAAAATCTGATGATTTCTCTGTAGTCGGGTGTTTTGATCGATTTGATGATCGATCAAATAAAGCGCACTATTTGCTTGGTCATACCACGTTTTAAGTGCGGCTTTTCGTCTATCGGAATAGCAGATGCGCTCGGAAATGAACTTCTCTAGAGTATGAAATCCACTTTCATGATAGAGTTTTTGATTGATGGATTCACCGCGCTTCGCCGCGATGGCAATATTTGCCGAAACTGGGAAAATGGGAGGGGTGATTCCGATACGTTTGATCGATAGATCAGCGATGTGTTCCAAAATGACAGTAATATCCTTAGCCTCCAGTGAATCGCATTGTTGGATCACAAAGGCTATACGGTCATAGTGAGCTTTGGGGAAACTTCCGAGCAGGTTCCATGTGGATGTGGCCCATGGGTTTGATGCGGAAAAGACAAATAGAATTAGCTCTGAGTCAGTAAATAAGCTTTCGATGCTTTGTTTTTGATCGGCATTGAGAACATTGGTTCCAGGCGTGTCGATGGGGTTGAAATCACGAAGAATTGGCGCGGGCAGGAAGGTTTCCTGATAGCGAGAGATGCTAGTAACTTGTGAAGTGTCGGAATGAAGGTAACGGATGATTTGCTGGGTTTCCGGTAGCTTATTAACTGCACAAAGATCTTCATTGAGTAGGCTGTTGATCAGAGATGATTTCCCTGAATTCACCTCGCCGCAGACCAAACATGAAATGGGCGCGTAGAGCTCATTCTGAATGGCGCTCGTGTCACATATTTCGCTGATGTTGCATTCAGTAATTTCAGCTAGCCCACGAATTCCAAGCCAAACCTGTGAGATGTGATCACGGTTGGTAAAATAGCGCTCTCCGAATTTGAGATAGCTCACACTTGGTTAGGGAAGGAGTTTCAAGCTCAGTAAGTAGTGGTAGCTACTGTTTGGGGAGCGGTAGGAGCTGCGACTTCCATCGCGATGAGTTGCGATACTGTGACAAATTTAAAACCACGTCTCAAAAGTCCATCGAGAGTTTGAGGCATGGAATCGATGGTCTGGGAATGGAGGTCGTGGGCGAGGACGATGCCGCCAGCGGACGTGCCGGACACGATGCGGCTCGTGATGACCGATGCGCCGGGGCGTTTCCAATCCAGTGGATCCACCGACCAGAGAATGGTTGGGTAGCCGAACTCATCGAGGACAAGTTGGCGTTGGCGCTGGAGAAGTCCGCCGTAAGGTGGACGCATCGTGCGAGGGCGGATACCAGCGGCGCGACCGATGGAATCTTCGCAGCGCTGCATTTCTTGGCGAAGTTGTGCATCGCCGAGTTTGGAAAGCAGAGGGTGATTTTGGCTGTGATTGCCAATTTCGTGGCCTTCAGCAACGGTGCGGCGCAGTATGCCGGGGTTTTGATTCACGCTGTTTCCGATGACATAGAACGTGGCTTTGATGTTTCTCGCGGCGAGCATGTCGAGCAGGCGAGGGGTGTTGGTTGGGTGAGGGCCATCGTCGTAGGTCATCGCGATGTAGTTTCCGGAAACCATCACGCGGGTAAACGTCACACCAGCGGTTTTGGAAAAATTGCTAGGGTAGTTGCCCACTTGATTTTGAAGGGTGGTGCCATTCAGGGCCGGACGGTTAGGATGGTTGGAAATTTCACCAATCCCAGGAACGGCTTTGCAGCTAGCCAAAGTCGCTACGCTCACTGCTGCTGTGGTTGTGATAAAGCCACGGCGAGAAAGATTCCCGAGCGGGTTCAGTTCAGAGGAGAAATCATTGCCTGTAGGTGTTTCCATAGAATGAAAAAAGGTTAAGTTGAGTTAAAGACTGCACACGAGTCGGGAGATGTCACGCCTCTTATTGCCTCGGTAGGGCATTATCTAGTGGAGGATTTTTGGAGAATTTTCACACATCGACTTCTTCAATCGACAATTGCCCAGTGGGTATCTTGAATTTCCCCACATGAAAATTCTTCTCACGACTTGCAGTTATCAGGATACCCCCGGCCCACATCACGAACTCATGGCAGCGCAGGGTTGGGAGGTCATCCGTGAGCGTGGTCCGCTTTCCGAGGCGCGCATGCTGGAGCTTGCTGAACAAGGCTTCGATGCATTTCTCTGTGGAGACGATGCGATTACTCGCGAGGTTTTGGTGAAATGTGTGCCTAAGCTCAAAGTCATTTCCAAATACGGTATCGGGCTCGATAAGATCGATTTACCTGCGACCAAGGAAATGAAAATTCCTGTGTTGTTCACTCCTGGCGTGAACCACGACACAGTTGCTGAGCATACGTTCGCGCTACTTTTGGCGCTGACAAAAAATCTGTATCCCTCCATCCAAGCCACTCGTGAAGGGAAATGGACACGTTTGACTGGCTATGAATTATTGAACAAACGGATCGGTTTGATTGGCCTCGGTCGGATCGGTCAGGAAGTCGCAAAGCGCGCTCATGCCTTCGGCATGGAAGTGCATGGTTTTGGAAACTACTGGCCGGAAGATATCGCTGAGCAATTCCGCATCACTCGCCACCATGACCTCAATAGCTTGTTCGAGGCCTCGAATATCATTTCCCCCCACACCAAGTTGACACCAGATTCCCATCATTGCGTGAATGCAATTCGGCTCAATCTGATGCCGGACAATTCATGGCTGGTGAACACGGGACGTGGCGAATTGATCCATCAAGCCGATGTGATCGCCGCTCTCGATTCCGGAAAACTCGCAGGTTACGCCACGGATGTGTTAGATGAAGAACCACCAGCTGCAGATCACCCATTACTCCATCACCCGAAAGCCATCATCACTCCGCACATCGGTTCCCGGACTTTCGAATCCGTGCCGCGCCAAGCGATGAAATCGCTGACCAACCTAATCAACACACTCTCCGGGCAAGGCGAGACGAATTGCGCGAACGGGGTGATTTGATCCGCGAGGCGCAAAACGAAAGATCTGATTTAACTGTAAGATACAATCAGATACCCAGTCACTTTTGACGTTTATTAAGTCGTAAGGAGCGGGGGCATTCTGCCGCCGAGTTTATGATGTGGGCAGAGCCCCGATGTGCCGGAGCAGTCCCTCCTTATTGATTACAAACTACGCTCCCGAATTTCTGCGAGCAGATCATCGATAAACTGTTGAACGGATTTTGTGACGGGTTCTTCTTGGCCACGGATGCGGACGGAGACGGTTCCTTCTTCGACTTCCTTTTGACCAAGGATTGCCATGTTAGGGATGCGCTCCATGCGGGCGTTGCGGATTTTTGCACCGACTTTATCCGACGAGCGATCCACGGAAACGCGGACTCCCAGATCGGCGAGTTTTGCAGCGAGGGCATTCGCTTCGTCGAGCGTTTTCTCAGAGATCGGTAGGATGCGGACTTGTTCAGGTGAGAGCCAAGTCGGGAACTTGCCTTCGAAGTGTTCGATGAGAAGGCCGGTGAAACGTTCGAGCGAGCCGAATGGTGCTCGGTGGATCATGACCGGAATGTGCGGTTGGTTATCAGCACCCACGTAAGTGAGGCCGAAGCGGACAGGGAGGTTGTAATCGACCTGAACCGTTCCGAGTTGCCAGTCGCGACCGATGACGTCTTTGACGACAAAATCGATTTTCGGGCCATAGAATGCAGCCTCACCGATTTCCTCCGTGTATTCAACGCCGAGGTGGATGACGGCGGCGCGAAGTGCAGCTTCTGCTTTATCCCAGTTTTCCGAAGAGCCGACGTATTTATCGCTATCAGGATCGCGGAGCGAAAGCCTCACGCGGTAGTCGTTCATGCCGAGGGTTGAGAGAACCTTTTTCACGAGGTCGAGGCAGCCTTTGACTTCTTCTGCAACTTGGTCAGGTGTGCAGAAAAGGTGAGCGTCATCTTGAGTGAAGCCACGGACGCGGGTCATGCCGCCGAGTTCGCCAGATTGTTCCCAGCGATAAACCGTTCCGAACTCTGCGAGTCTAACAGGAAGGTCGCGGTAGGAATGATGATCGCTCGCGAAAATTTTGATGTGATGCGGGCAGTTCATCGGCTTAAGCAGGTAACCTTCGTAAGTTCCTTGCTCGAGGCCGTTGATTAGAGTGGCACAAGTTGCATCTTCATCAGCGAGTTTCTCCAAAGTATCGCGCTCTGCGATCGGAGCGAACTGGCTGTCTTGATAATAAGGAAAGTGCCCGGAAGTGCGATAAAGATCGAGCTTGCCGATGTGTGGAGTGAACACTTGGGAGTATCCTTGTTTGTCGAGTTCGGCCGTGATGAAATCCTGAAGTGCGCGGCGCACGATGGCACCTTTCGGTTTCCAAAGAACCAAACCTTGACCGACGGCTTCATCGATGTGGAAAAGCCCGAGCTCACGACCGAGGCGGCGGTGGTCACGTTTCTTTGCTTCTTCGAGTCGAACGAGATGTTGTTCTAGTTCCTCTTTATTTTCGAAAGCGGTTCCGTAAAGGCGTTGGAGTTGGCCCTTGGATTCATCACCCATGTAGAACGACGAAGAAACTGACATGAGTTTCACGTTCTTGCATTTCGAGGTGTATCCAACATGTGGGCCGGCGCAGAGGTCGATGAAGTCACCGTTTTGAAAACAGGAAATTTGTTCGCCCTCAGGAATCTTATCGATCAGATCGAGTTTGAAGCGGGAGGCGTTGCCCGGGCGTTCAGTGAGACCACCAAGTCTGCCAGATTCCGCCATGGCTTTGGCTTCTTCACGGGAGATCGCTTTGTATTCAAACTTCTGGTTTTCTTTGGCGATCTTTTTCATCTCTGCCTCGATTTTTTCGAAATCATCCGGGGTGATGCGGTGCGCCATTTCAAAATCGTAATAGAAACCATTTTCGATCGGAGGGCCGTAAGCGAACTGGGCATCCGGCCAGATCCGGAGAATGGCGGTGGCCATCACGTGCGCAGCGGAGTGGCGCACGCGCTCAAGGTCGGTCATCTGGTGGCGTTCTTCTAAAGTCTTACGGTCGGACATGGGGCAGCTTTTGAAGCAGGGATGGACGCTAAAGTCAATGGCGCGGAGGCAGATTGATTTAATAGCGCATTTGACTTTGTAGTCATTTAAGTGGGGGATTGAGCCAGTCATTTCAAATAACCTAAAATCCTCGCCTAGACATTTCGTCGATCTTGTTTAAGTTTCATCACCCGGCTGTTCTGAGTCGGTAGAATACTCACCATGTCTGATCCTGAAAATAACACACCTCCCAAGAATAACACCAACCGCCCTCCGAGTGATGGAAGTCCGTTCAACTGGCGTGGACTCGCACTATTTGGGCTAGCAGCCGTGATTCTTGGCGCCGCCTTATTTGGCCCTCAGATGAATAAAAAGGCAGCCCCGTTGAACTATGCGGAGTTCCGTCAAAAACTCGATCAAGGCCTCGTCATTCTCGAAGATCCTACTCGTCCTCTTCAAGTGGTCACTAGCGACTCCGCTTATGACGCCACCATCACGGGTTGGATCAATCCAGCTCCGCTCAAACCTAAAGAAGGAGATGAAAACATAGAGAGCAGCTATTTCAAAGTCGCGGTGAATTTAGATCTCCAAGGCGAAGAAATTCGCGATCTTCTAGGTGAAAACATCCGCATGGAGCAGATGAGTAATCTCGCTTCACTCACGGATGGGACAACGATCGTCTCTCTCTCTCTTGCTAATTTTCGTAAGGCCTATGCAGCGGACGAAGTAAGATCGGATGACCCAGTTATTCCGTTACAAGTCGTTACCTCCGAGGGAAATTCCTCAGCATACATTGTCGGAAAACGTGAAGTGATCACCAACATGATCCAGCCGACATCTGAGGATGGAAAAGCGATTCCAGCCATGCCTTTCAAAGTCAGCGTCTCTTCAACGATCCTTGGCGGTGAGTTGCGCGATCTGCTTAAAGATAAAGCAAAATATGAACGTGAATCAGATTATCTGAGCCGCGCTCTGTTCACGTTTTTGCCGTTTTTGTTGATCATCCTCTTGTTGTTCTTCCTCTTCCGCCAACAAATGAAATCCGCTGGAAAAGGCGCGATGTCATTCGGTAAATCGAAAGCACGTTTGCTGACGATGGATCGCAACAAAGTGACGTTCAAAGATGTCGCCGGCATTCAAGAGGCGAAGGAAGAACTTTTCGAAATCGTCGATTTCCTTCGTGATCCCAAAAAATTCCAAAGACTCGGAGGATCGATTCCTAAAGGAGTGCTCATGGTCGGTTCTCCTGGAACAGGTAAAACCTTGCTAGCACGTGCTATCGCAGGTGAGGCCGATGTCCCGTTCTTCTCAATCTCCGGTTCCGACTTCGTGGAAATGTTTGTCGGGGTCGGTGCTTCACGCGTTCGCGACATGTTTGAGCAGGGCAAAAAACATGCGCCTTGTTTAATTTTCATCGATGAGATCGATGCTGTAGGTCGTCACCGCGGACATGGCATGGGCGGTGGACACGATGAGCGTGAGCAAACGCTCAATCAACTCCTCGTAGAAATGGACGGCTTTGATACCCAAGAAGGCGTCATCATTATCGCGGCAACCAACCGTCCCGATGTGCTCGATCCTGCGCTGCTTCGCCCGGGTCGCTTCGATCGCCAAGTTACTGTTTCTTTACCAGACGTAAATGGACGTGAGGAAATTCTCCGTGTGCACGTGAAAAAAATCAAACTCGCTGCCGGCGTGGAGCTTGGAACGATCGCTCGCGGCACTCCAGGTTTCTCTGGTGCAGAGCTTGCAAACTTGGTCAATGAGTCTGCTCTGTTAGCTGCTAGAAAAGGCATGAGCGCAGTGACACTTGCTGAGATGGAAGAGGCACGCGACAAAGTCCGTTGGGGACGTGAACGTCGTTCACTTGCCATGTCCGACAAAGAAAAAATCGGCACTGCATGGCATGAGGCAGGTCATGCCTACCTGAATATGGTTTTGCCGCATACGCATCCTTTACATAAAGTCACTATCATTCCGCGTGGTCCTTTCTTGGGCGCGACGATGTTTCTTCCAGATGGCGATCAATACTCCACCCAGAAAAAAGAAGCACTTGCGAACTTGATCGTCACCATGGGTGGTCGGATCGCGGAAGGCTTCCATTCCGATGATATTTCCAACGGCGCATCTGGCGATATTCGCCAAGCCACTTCGCTCGCAAGAAATATGGTTTGTGAGTGGGGTATGTCAGATAAACTCGGAATGATCGAATATGGCGAGGGTTCCAGTCCTGTTTTCCTTGCGCGCGACATGAACAAGAGCCGCAATTACTCCGAAGAGACCGCAATGGTCATCGATGCAGAAATTAAAAAATTCATCGATGATGCTTTCAATGAAGCTAAGCGAATCCTCACGGAAAATCGCGATACCGTTGAAAAAATTGCCCTAGCTCTGCTTGAGTATGAAACACTCGATAGCTCGCATTTGCAGGACATCATCGACTACGGTGAAATGAAGAATCCTCCAACTGCTCCTAAGCCGCCACCGATTCCCGAAGATATTTCAAAACCAACCGCTTCAAAAAAATCTCAGGAAGAAAAATCGGAAGACAATGGCCCACTTCCCGGAGCAATCGGCGCAACGGCGTAGAGTATTTTTTACATTCACTGTATTCGATCCATCTGCATCTATGCTGAAACACCGACCACTTCGATGAGGTATTCTTTTCCTATTCATTCATGAAAATTCAACAGACCTTTGCGGCGCTCTTTCTCTGGGTCATCAGTTTATCCGCGCTCGAGCTCGGAGCACCCTTTGCCGATCACGTAGCTCTCCAACGTAAGTTGCCTGTTTCTATCTGGGGATGGAGTAAGCCTAGCTCTGCAGAAAACGGTAAATGGATGATCTCATCCGCTTGGCTCTGAGTTGTGAAAAAACTTCCGTAATAAAATAGTCCATTACTTGGAGTAAATAAATCATCTAACATCCTCCGCTTAGTTATGCCCGAAAAAGATGACTCTAAAGTCGCTAAAGAACATCCTTTGGCTAATATCTTAATCAATGTTCTTATCCCCGTCTTGGCGCTGAGTTACTTAAGCAAAGACCCAAATGCTGCTGCCGCGAAGCTCTGGCACATCGGCCCACTCTACTCATTATTCGTCGCTCTGTTGTTTCCCATCGGCTACGGAATTTGGTTTTTTGTAAAAACTCGGAAGATGAATTTTTTCTCCGGAGTCGGTTTGTTTTCTGTCATGCTCACAGGTGGTCTCACTCTTTTTCTCTGGAATAAAGATGGTACCGTTAAAGAGAACGCAGCGCTTTTATTTGGTCTCAAGGAAGCGTCCATTCCTTTCGTTCTAGGCTTTGCGGTCATCGCTTCGCATTGGTCGAAAACTCCCTTGCTACGCACCTTTCTTTATAGCGATTCGATGTTTGATATTAAGAAAATTGAAACAAAAGTGAACGAACTCGGTAAGCAGGCAGAATACAACAAAGTCATTTTGAGTTCGACCATTCTCTTCGGCTTATCGTTTTTTATCAGTACCCTACTTAACTTTGGACTATCGATGTATTTCCTTGGCGATCTCAATCACGCAGCTGCGAATGCACGTGAGATCTATAATGAAAAAATCGCCAAAGTAACAGGCTGGGGCTTTGTGGTTATCGGTTTGCCAATCATGATCTTTCTGTTTTTTACCCTCAGGAAATTGTTAGGCGGATTACGCACATTGACCGGATTCACTGATGAAGAACTGATGATGCCTCGTTAGGCTATAGATCGGGCGAGAGCTTCCTACCTTTGTTTTCCAAAACGTCTTTGCATCATGGGATGCAGTAGGTTAGCTAGAACGATCGCAGATGTGCCTAAGTAAAATGAAGGCTTCAAATTCGCTTGCTCGTTGAAAATCATTGCAGCAGCAATCATGCCGTAAACAGGCTCAAAATTCGCGGCTAAGTTGAAATTATAGGCGCTAATGGAATGTAGAAGCCGATTCGTCCACGCCTGCGCAAAAACCGTGCAACCCCAGGCAAGGATGATGATCCAAAGCCAGTCCATTGCATCGCTGATGGCAAGTGCATGGAAACCAAGCGGATCAAAAATCGGTATCGCTAAAAAACAAACCGCCGTAGAAGCCACCATCTCCCAACCAACCATCACCATAGGATCACCGCCATTGATAACAATGGTGCGATTCAGCACGAGAAATACTGAAGCTAGAAACGCGCTGAGCAGCGCAACCCCAAGTCCGAGTGCATGCTGGGTTTCCACTCTTGCGATGAAGCATATACCCGCTAACACGATGAGACCAAGAAACACCTCGAAGATTTGAATACGGCGGCGGTTGAGTAGCGGTTCGGTAAAGGCCGTAAATAACGAGAGCGTTGCCAAGCCAGCGAGTGCAATCGATACGTTCGCGATTTTCACCGCACCAAACAAACACAACCAATGCATGCCGATGATAGCCCCGACTCCGAGTAGTTTTAGGATTTCCTTTTTACCAATCCAAATTTCTCTCCTCTGCATCAATGTAACCCAGAAAAACGCACCTAGTGCAGCAATCAAACAACGCCACGTCACCAATACCGGAGCGCTGACGGATATAAGCCGACCCAGGACTGTCGTCGCTGCAAAAATAACCACAAGTAAGTGGAGCTGTAGGAATTTGTTGATGGCGAATCGTTGGTTTTAAAAGTGAGCGGTGGGAAGATAAATTTGTATCCGAACCACGGATAAAGATTTTTAAACCTCAACGCTCCGTGAGCTTAGCGAACTCCTTACAAAGCGAAGCACAACATGCTTGGACGGAGTGAAACGGAGTCAAATAACACTAATCCCGTCATATCGGAACAGGTGGGCACGAATACCCTATGAGCTTTCGCGAATCATGCCTTTCAGCGAAGCTCATCCTGTCTAGACGGAGTTTCACGTAGTGAATAAGAATAGGTTTCACAAATCTATACTCTAAACATTCG
>JBILMI010000228.1:0-2835 GCA_044375585.1 Luteolibacter sp. | reverse complement strand
AGTTTTCGCCTGCTGCACCGATTTGCGCAGATGCAGCTTCGACGCTTGAGCGATTTTTTCCGAACCAATCCACTTCCCATGAAGCAATAAGATCTGCGGAATAACTGGTGCCAGATACTTCAGATAGGCCACGGGTTTTCAACCAACTCGAATTCGAAGTGGCCGATCCGCTGATGGAGGGGAAAAGTGAAGAGTTTACTTCGTCGCGGCGGGCACGAGCTTCTCGGATGCGCGATGCTGCCGATGTAATGTCTGGGCTATTGCTCAGTCCGTCAGTAATGACGCGGTTCAACGTGGGATCTTCAAAATGTTGCCACCAGCGGCTGAGGTCGCGCTGAGCGGAGGCAGTAGGAAACGCAGCGGCATTTTTCCATGCAGTGGGTAATTCTGGAGAAGCGTCAGTTGGCCCCTTCATGGCACAGGCAGTCAGCCCGAAAGGGATGAAGCAGTAGATTAAATGGCTTCGACTAGGATTCATTCTGGTATCAGGTGTGCGGCACACCTTTCACCCATATACCGCCAGACTAAAGCGCGGATTTCAACAGATGTGGATTTATTCACGAAGTTAGATGCTTTAACGGGAAATAGGCTTTTGTGCACGGACTTTTGGTAACCACTCTATCAATCAACCGCATTGAATTGTTAAAATAAGGAAGGCAGGAAGGCAGGAAAAGTGAGGAGTGAAACTTTCCTGCATTCCTGCCTTCCTTATTCAAAAAAATCTTAATGGATGAAAAGCCATGTGCGCTGGCTCCTTCGTTCTCTTTGTTTCCTTCCCACCCCGATCGAGTCGGGGCTGTAAAAATCAACCAACCGCGCTGAATTGTTAAAATAAGGAAAGCCCAACGAATGATGATGAGCTTCAGTAATGGCGAAGCCGACTTGGCTTGGACGTAATGAAATGGAGTCAAAGCAGGAAGGCAGGAAAAGAGAGGAGTGAAACTTTCCTGCATTCCTGCCTTCCTTATTCAAATTTCTTTCTCGAATCAAGAGGGCAGCCCCGAAGTGTCGAGGCAGTCCCTCCTTGGCGGATTACCTCAATCCACGAAGCAAAAACTCGGCGTTGGTTTTGGTAGGCTTGAGATTATCTAACAGAGTCACCAAAGCATCGCCAATCGGCAGGGCGGCGAGTTGTTTGCGGACGTCGATGACTTTTTTGAATTCATCGGGGTGATAGAGGCGGTCGTCGTTGCGGGTGCCGGATTGGGGGATGTGGATGGCAGGGAAGACGCGGCGCTCAGCGAGTTCGCGATCGAGGCGGACTTCCATGTTGCCGGTGCCTTTGAATTCCTCGAAGACCACATCATCGAGGCGGGATTCGGTTTCTACGAGGGCGGTGGCGAGGATGGTGAGCGATCCGCCGTTTTCGATGTTGCGGGCGGTGCCGAAGAATTTACGGGACTTCTGGAGAGCCGCCGGGGAAACGCCGCCGGAGCCGATGGGGCCACCCTGCATCGCAGAGTTGTGGCCACGGGCGAGGCGGGTGAGTGAATCTAACAGCAGCACGACGTGTTTACCGAGCTCGACCATGCGTTGGGCGCGGGCGATCACGAGATCGGCGACTTGGGCATGGCGTTTTGGGGTTTCATCGAAGGTGGATGCAAACACCGGGAGGTTGACGGTTTCCTCGAAGTCGGTGACTTCCTCTGGGCGTTCGTCGAGGAGGAGAATGACCAGTTCGATGTTTGGGTTGTTGGCCTTGATCGATTTCGCGATCTGCTTGAGTAAGATCGTTTTTCCGCCGCGAGGAGGAGCAACGATGAGTCCACGCTGACCTCTGCCGAGTGGAGCGATGAGATCGATGACGCGGACGCCGAGGTATTCCGTGCCTTCGCCTTCAAGGTGAATGCGGGCATCTGGGAACATTGGGGTGAGTTTATCGAAATCTTTTGGCTCTTCCCACTCAGCAGCAGGGATGCCCTCGATTTCGAGGATCTCGGCGGTGGTGAGGTATTTGTCGCGCTGGACGGGCTGACGGACTTTGACTTTGAGGAGTTGGCCGTTGCGGAGTTTTGCGTCGTTAAGGACAGGACCGCCGATGTGGATATCGTCTTGGGAAGGACGGAACGAGCGATGTGAATCGCGGATCATCGCGAAATGTTCTTTTCCAAATTCAAGCACGCCCTCGCAAGTGACGTTGCTGCCGTTCATCGTGTAGAAGCAGATGATTTCGTAGATTAACTGGGTCTTGGTGATGCCGCCTTGGATTTTGCGTGGGAGGTCAGCTGCGATTTTTTGGAGTTCGGCGAGGGGTTTGAGGCGGAACGCATTGAGATCGACGTTCTCCGGAACCGGATAAGGCACACGTTCTTCTTTGGCTGGAGGCGCGGGTTGTTCCTCCTCAGCCTGCGGTGCTGGGGTCTCATGGACGACAGCGATAGAGGGCTCCAGCGCTTCAGTTTCAGCAGCTTCGGAAGTGGGTTCGATGGGTTCTGGCATGGAGAGTGAGGGAAAAATTTTGCAGAATCGCTGGATCTGCGCTCTGAGAGTGTCGGGTTGGCCGTCGTTCCAGAAGACGATATCCGCACGGGAAATTTTTTCGTCGACGGGAAGTTGGGCGGCGAGCACGGAATCGATCAGTTCGTCATTCCAGCCATTGCGGGCTTTGAGTCTGGCGACTTGGGTGGCACGGGTTGTGGCGATGGTGATCGCTTGATCGTAGCCGAAATCGAAATCGTTTTCGAAAAGGAGCGGCACATCGGCAAGGAAGCACCGCACCCCTTGTTTAGCGGATATTTCTTTTAGGGCAAGACATTCCTCACGGACGTATGGGTGGAGGATGCTTTCCAAAAGCTTGCGTTTTTCAGGGTTGCCGAAGACTTCGAGGCGTAGTTT
>JBILMI010000227.1:0-2845 GCA_044375585.1 Luteolibacter sp. | reverse complement strand
GAACTTTCACTGGTTTTTGAAGGAGTGTGAATGGCGCTTCAATGGAGGTAACCATCAAATGCTCTTGAAGCAGCTTAAATACTGGGTAAAACAGGCTCAACAATAAGCCTTAGCTAGTACAGCCCCAAAGTTTTTTTAATAAAAATAAAAAAATCCAGAGGATGGCTTCGCTTCATATCATGGAAGCGGCAATATTTAGACGGCCAAGCCCTTTCACTTAGCTAAAGCCTTAGTAATTCTGTTTTATCCCAACTTTTTGACCTTATGAAAATCATCCACAAATCCAAAAATGGTGAAACTCGTGAAGTTCTTCTTAAGGAATATTTCATCAATGCTTCTCTCATTGCGTTGCTCAAACGAGTCGGTCAAGAGGCCGCAAGATTGGCTCCGTCTGATGCGAAATCCGTGGCACTCGCGCGGGTTCGCCGTTAATTTTTTGTTCCTGTTGTTGATGTGCTGTGAAAGCTGGCATCGTGATACGGCGGGAGTCTTCAGTATCTTTAGAAAATTTTTAATAATCTCTAAATGCCACTGAAGGCCCCCGCCGTATCATGATGCTGCTTTTCCATCGCATGCCTCATGTCTCATGTCGCTCAGTCGGCTTTGATTTTCCAATATGGGAAGACACATTTAGGGATAAATTTTCCGAAGATCTCCAAATGAGTTCAGTTTTTCTTTTCGCCCCATCGCGATTCAATGTTAGGTGTGTTTAATGAGCAAGAAAAAGGCCTGTCCCGTTTGTCCAGTCATTACCGATGAGCATAAGATCACTGAGGAGGAAATCCTCAAACAAAAGATCTTTGACCTTGAGGTAGAAGAGCGCTCTTGGCTATCGGGTCCGCGTTCTCGATTTCATGATTTATGTTCGCTCTTTCGCGTCAGTCTAGATTTGATAGGTGCATATCGTATTCTGCATTTCGTTGGTCCCTGCGTAACCATTTTTGGATCTGCTAGAACTAAGCCCGGAACGCGTTGGTATGAATTGGCGAGGCAAATGGGAGCTGCAAGTGCGGAACTCGGGTTCACGGTGATCACTGGCGGAGGTCCGGGCATCATGCAGGCAGGTAATCAAGGCGCTTTCGAGGCCGGCGGCCGCTCGGTTGGGGTCAATATCATTCTACCTTTTGAGCAAAAGGTGAATCCTTTCATGCACCGCTCGGTGAATATGCGTTATTTTTTCACCCGTAAAACCATGTTGGTGAAATATTCGTATGCGTTTATCGTTATGCCGGGAGGTGCTGGAACGATGGATGAAATGTTTGAGACCATGACGTTGATTCAAACCGGCAAGCTCAAGAACTTTCCGATCATTCTGATGGGTAAGGAGTTTTGGCAGCCGCTTATGGACTTTCTCTATAAAATGGCGGACGAAGGAATGATCAATCCTGAAGATCCTGAGCTGATTTTTTTCACCGACAGCGTGGAGGAGGCAAAAGCACACCTACAACGCCATGCAGTGAGGCAGTTTGGCCTACGCCGAAAAATGACTCCAAAGCCGATCTCGGCACTTGGCGAAAAAGGCATGGCATGAAAATGAACAGGCAGGCACGTTCAAGGATAAACGTCCCTGCCCATTACGGCTTAGGTAGGAAAAACCCACGCTGTTTATCGGAAATCGGCATGCCGATTTTTTCCATCACCGCGAGCATGTCTTCCCACAGTACGCGTTTGACTTCGTTTGAACCCGTTTTAAGAAGATGCACTGGGTGATAGGTGGCCCGCGTTGGGATTCCGGAAAACTCATGCCACTGAGTGAGCGCTCCACCGATGGCGCCTTTGACATTTAGTAGCCCTTCGACTGCTGAATCTCCAAGAGCGATAATCACGGCTGGATTTATCACAGAAATTTCTGCCCGCAATATCGGCATGCATGCGTGGATCTCCGCGAGACTGGGGTTACGGTTATTGGTGCTTTGCTTCGGGGTGGAGGGACGAAATTTTACAAGGTATGTGATATAAACCTCTTCTCGGGTGATCCCCATCGCTTTAAGAATATCACTTAATTTTTCTCCAGCTGGACCCATGAAGGGCTGGCCCTCCTTCTCCTCGTGATAACCTGGAGCCTCGCCAATCAGCATGATTTTAGCTTCCGGATTACCCGCCGCAAATACCATGGTTTCACGAAGGCTACCTAATGAGAGAGCCGGCGCCCAATTCGCGGCCTGGCGCTTGATGCTTGCAAGCTTCGTAGACTTATCTTCGCCTTCAATGACCAGCTCTATGGTCTGTGGAATGGCCTGCGGAATGGCCTGCGGAATGGCCTGTGGCGCGCTGGAATCACTTGGAATGTCGGGTCGGGCCTCGACGGGTGTTCGTGCCCGAATGAAAAGCTCGCGCAGCCCGTCGCGAGCCTCGTTGTCCAATAGCACATGGGTTTTTCCATGCGCCTGCTGAGACTGGAGAAACTCTATAACTGCATCAACGGGGCGGTTCACGCCTCAGTGCTATGATTTCCGCGAAGGCGAATCAACTCCCACCTTGTATTTTTTAATTTTCAATCTTGCCGCTAGGATTCGTAGTCCATAAACCCTAACCATGTCCCATTTCCCTGACATCCCTAAAATTCAATACGAAGGTCCGAAATCGAAAAATCCTTTCGCGTTCAAACAATACAATCCCGAGGAAATCGTTGCCGGAAAAACGATGAAAGATCATTGCCGTTTTGCGGCTGCCTACTGGCACGTCATGCGTAATGGACTCTCCGATCCGTTCGGTGGCCCAACTGCGTTGATGCCATGGGATGATCAGAGTGATTCTGTTTCCAATGCTCTCAAACGTGCGGATGTCTTCTTCGAGTTCCTTGATAAAACCGGAATCGATTACTATTGCTGGCACGATCGCGACA
>JBILMI010000226.1:0-2855 GCA_044375585.1 Luteolibacter sp. | reverse complement strand
AAATGCGCTCCGCTCACATCACCAAAAGTATAAATCATTGCCGCGACGACCAAACCAAAGGTTAGAGCAATACCCGCATGGCCGATCACGCCGCCACTGATTTCGTTCACTACAATTGCGCCCGTTCCCGCAAAAACGAGAATGAAGGTGCCGAGAAATTCTGCGAAATATCGATGCTTCATGGTTCAGCAGCAGTTAGGTCCACTACATGAAGATTTCACACCAAGCGCAGGAAGGCGAGCGATGGAAGGCAACCCGCAAAGCTCAGGAGCGAGGCATTCCGTGTGCTTATTAGCTAGGACAAGAATCACTGCCTCATCAGTGATTTCATGATCGCTGATTGTGTATTGGGAAATGACTTGGTCTTCATATTCGATCTCTACTGGAATAGAATCGTCGGGCAGGACGGTTTTTCCTTTTTCAAGGATACTCGCCATTTTTCCAGTCTCGATCCGATGATCGTAATCTTCGCCGACCCAGATCTGGAGCTGGCAGGTTTCGGTTTCACGTCGTGTTCCGCCGCAGTCGAGAAAGGTTTTATGCACATGACCGATCTCCGTAACGTGAAAGGAGAGGGGAATCGCATCGCCTTCTGGTAGGCGGATACGGAAATGACGATCCGCGTAATCGGAAAGAAGAGATTTTATTTCGTGGAGCAACATGATGATGAGGCGAGTTTGATGGGTCCTGGGCAGCAACTATTTTCCCGATCCGCGAGACGTGCTATCGCTTTTTTAAGATCGGTTTTGTGTTCTGGGGTATTAGGGAAAGTTGCGATGACCTGAGTGAGCAGGGAAATCTGACAGGGATGAATGCGGAAGTAGGTCCATTTTCCACAGCGTTCACTTTCTAGCAGCCCAGCCTTACGAATGATCTGCACATGGCTGGAAACGGAGGATTGTGGCATCACTAAAATGTCGGCGAGCTCACAAACGCAGAGGGCTTGCTCCATCACGAGTCGCAAAATGCGCCAACGAGTCTCATCGCCAAGGGCGCGGAAAAATGAAGGTGCTGATTGATTCATCACGAAGAATATCGTAACGATAATTTTCGTTACGTCAAGATCTGTTTGGTAGCTGGATGACCCTGGATGTATGATGATCAAAAAAATGAACCACAACACCTAGTGTCCCGTGAGATGGATTCTGGCGGATGGCGCCCTATGATTTGTTTGATCTGTGATTTTGAAGATCAAGAGGAAGGCACCACGAATCTGACGAATCTAACAAATCTTAGACCTTTTGCCAAAAGTAATTGCCGAAAAGGCCGGTATTGTGAAATCCTTTCCGCTGAGCGGCACAAATCCAAAACCTGATCCGATCCCGTTTCGGTAAGGACTTTTGACAAACGGTCTAAAGACGATAGTCGCTGGAACCGAGAGCTTTGGTTCTTTGGTTTCTCAATAATGCCATTTCTAACATCCGAAGTAATCTTCCTCATCTCTTGCGTCTTGGACCGTAAGCGGTCTTTTCTGTCACCCGTTTGTCACCCGTTTTTTTTTGTTGCCAGCCGCCGCCTCCGTACTGTTTTATCTTCAAATTACCCACTCAATCAAGCTCCCGCCTGGCGCCCAAAGCGCTTTTCCTATCCAAAATCCCACTCCCACGTTTGTCACCCGTTTGTACCCCGTTTTTCTTCTTTCTTCTCTTAAAAGTTATTTCATTTTTTAACAAATACACATCGAAAGTGATGTCGTAACCCAAACGACTTCTCACCTCGATTGCCCAAAAAAACCAGCTCACAAAAACCCAGTCCCATGAAAAAATCCCACTTTCATCAGCACCCTCGTATCCACTGCGCTCTGGCCTCCGCCATCGCCGCGATGCTCGCCACGCAGTCCGCGCACGCTGGCACCTATTACTGGGACACCACTATTCCCATTGAGACCGCCGGCTTCGGCACGGCTGGTGGCACTTGGGGCACAGATCTTGATTGGATCACCAGTAATGCAGGAACCAGCGGGTCCGGCATTCTGAATACCACAACCAGCGACGACCTCAATTTTGGATACCTAATGACAGGCCTTGCCAGTGGCGCAGTTGCTGTCAATGGAACCCAGAGCGCCCAAAGCCTCACTTTCGCGTCCGGCTCGGGAGCCATCACGCTTTCCGGCGGCACCGCCATTAACCTAGCTGCGGCATCCACCATCACCGTCAACAACGCCGCCGATATCATCTCCACTCCGCTCATCGGCGCTGGCACCAGTTTGACCAAACTCGGCACTGGCACGCTGACCCTCAGTGGAGCCAACACTTACACCGGCACTACCATCATTAAGAATGGCGCGCTACAGATCGGCGACGGCACCACCGGCAGCCTCAATGGCACCACTGGCACCGCACTGACTTTCAAAGGTACCAGCACATTTAACGTGCAGGAAGCGGCTTCCAGCACCCAGGGTATGGGCACGCTTTCCTTCGATGCCGGCCAAGCCAAGGTTCAGAGCACCTTCAATGCCACGTCCTCCACTTTGACCTTCAGCGGCATGAACGCTCGCAGCGCGGGCGCAACGGCCAATTTCACGACCATCGGTGGCACCAACGGCACCACCAACAAGATCGTCCTGTCCAACACCGCCGACGCGCCTATGAGCAATTCCGGCTCAAATAACCGTGGCATCTTTTTCGGCTTGGATAGCCTTAGCACAGCAGCCAGTTTCGCCCGCTACGACGCCGCCGGCGGCTTTTTCCGGGCGACAAACTACGGCGTCGATACGAATTCGACAGCCACAGCTGGCTCATACGGCTCTGCGGTTGACCTTTCAATTGTTTCCACCACTTCGCCCGGTGGCTCAGTCTCCCTTAATACGTTAAGAGCGGTGCCTACTGCCAACAGCCAACGTTTTGATGTGGGAA
>JBILMI010000069.1:0-10985 GCA_044375585.1 Luteolibacter sp. | reverse complement strand
GGTCCAAAGTTTGATTGATCGAGAAATATCTGCAGGCGGGTTGCGTCATCACCCGTGGGTTTTTGGTTGCTTAGTAAAGCTTTAGTAGCAGTTACAGGAGGTGTGGGCTTTGGGCTGGGAGTGACAAGAATGGGTGGAACGGCTGCCTCTGGAGTAATTGGGTCAATATCGACCGGAAGCGCCCTGAGAATCGTAGGTTCCGACACCTGTGCGACGAGTGGCACTGAGAGAGAGAGGATGAGAAATGATAGTAAAAAACGCATGGTTGCGGTTAATGAGGGATCAGAAACTCATTGAGTTTTCCTGCGATGTTTGCTGGAACAATCGCGGTTACGATGATGTCGTTTTCATCGTATTCTGTGGAGAGAACTTTTGCGTCTTTGTGTAGGAGATTGAGCAAGTCACCGCGCTTTTGTGGGATACGATAATTCTCATGTGTGACGCGATCTGCGAGGACTTGTGAGCAGGCTTTATAAATTTCGTCAAGTCCTAGACCAGTCAGTGCAGAAGCATGGATCGCATCGGGAAATTTTCGTTCCAAGCAAACGAGCTCCCAAGGATCGGTGATTTTATCAATTTTATTTAGAACGGTGATGATGGGTTTGTCGATTGCACCAAGTTCTTCCAAAACATGAAGCGTGGTAGCTTGGAAAATTTCGATTTCAGGTGCTGAGGCGTCGAGCACGTGAATGAGGAAATCTGACAAGACGGCCTCTTCGAGAGTGGCTTTAAAGGCCTCGATGAGGCGGTGGGGGAGGTTGCGGACGAAGCCTACCGTATCAGTAACGAGCAGCGGTTGGCCATCGGGTAAATCGATGCGACGTGTGGTGGTGTCGAGCGTGGCAAAGAGCATGTCTTTTGCCATGACATCCGAGCCGGATATTTTATTCAGCATCGTGGATTTACCGGAATTCGTGTAACCGACGATGGAGACGTGAGGAGTATCGAGTTTTTCGCGTTCCTTACGTTGAGTTTTGCGTTGTTTGCGGACGATCTCGAGTTCGCGTTTGCAGCGATCAATACTGAGATGAGCGAGGCGACGGTCGATCTCGATTTGTTTTTCACCCATGCCGCGTTCAGCGCCACCGCCACCACCGGATCCGCCACCACCGCCTTCGCGGTCAAGGTGTCCCCACATGCGAGCGAGGCGAGGAAGGGCGTATTGCATCTTTGCGAGTTCGACCTGTAAGCGCGCTTCACGGGTTTGGGCGCGCTTTCCGAATATATCGAGAATGACTTCTTCTCGGTCGATGACGCAGAGGTCAGCGAGTTTTTCCCACTCACGTTGCTGGGAAGGGGCGAGGTTGTTATCGATGACAATGACGTCGCATTCGTGGGCCTTCGCAAGGGCGACCATTTCAGCAGCTTTGCCAGTGCCGCAGAGAAACTTTTTGTGCATTTCGCGAGATTTTGCGAGAACAGACTCAGCGATTTCTATGCCCAAGGTTGATACGAGTTCGCCAAGTTCTTCGAGCAGCGATGCGGATTCATCCTCTTCGCTTTTATCAAAATAGAGCCGGACCAGCAGGGCACGCTCGACCATTTCTGGTTTTTGTCGGACTTCGAACATCGATTTTAAAAAGGTTATGAGAGAAGAGACATGACAGCGGCAGAAAGTGTTTTTCCGTCGGCTCGGCCCTCGCAGAGCTCTTGGGCACGTTTCATGACTTTTCCCATGTCGGCTTTGGAAGCGGCGCCTGTTTCTTGGATGGCTTGAGCGACGAATTCGTTGAGCTGTGAATCGGAAAGTGCCGCGGGCAGGTATTTGGAGAGAATGGCGATCTCGGCCTTCTCGTTTTCGGCTAGTTCGGGGCGGCTCGCCTTTTCGAACTGATCGATGGAATCTAGGCGTTGCTTAATTTGTTTACGGACTACAGCAAGGATTTCGGGTTCATCTAAAAGCGTGCCGAGCCCGCCTTTTTCGATAGCTGCGTTGGTGATAGCACTTTTCAGGGCGCGCAGGGAATTGAGTGCGACGGAGTCTTTGGCTCGCATAGCGGTTTTGATATCTTCGGAAATTTGATCGGCAGAATTGCTCATGCAGAACAGATACGCGAGGTAGAGGCAATCGCCAAGGAAAAGAGCGGGGGATAACGATGAAGCGTATGCTTGGCTATGGTCTGACTTTGAATTTTCAAAGATTGCAAATTTTGAGAACTTAACTTAATCCCTGCTCGTCCCACTATGTTAGCGAGAAATTCACTGCTTCTGAGCCTTGCTGGTTTTGTTATGTTTTTGGCGAGTTGCGCGCAAAATCCCAACGATCCGAGACTGGTTAAAACTCATCCCGAATATAAAAATCCTCATCAACCAGCAACTTACGAGTTTTTTGTTGCTGAGAAGGCTTATCCAAAGACCTATGATTCTTGGACTAATACTCAATTATTGCCCGAAACTAATGCGTCAAACTCATGGCTGCTAATAGATCTAGATGAGCAACGAGGTAGGTTGATGAAAGACAATCTGGTAGTGGTTGACTATCCGATTTGTTCTGGAAGATCGTCTCATCCTACACCTGCGGGAAAATATAAGATCCTCGAGAAAATTACGGATAAGAGCTCTAATAAATATGGTCGGATATACGATGTGGAAGGTAATGTGGTGAATAGTGATGCTGATATCACTGAAGATACGATACCGGAAGGTGGTAAATTCGTTGGTGCGCCTATGCACTACTGGATGCGCCTAACTTGGGATGGAGTCGGCCATCACATTGGTCCGGTTAAGCGCTATCCTGCCTCTCATGCTTGTATCCGCGGACCACGTAGCATTATGCCTAAGGTCTACTCGAAGTTGGCTGTCGGGTCAAAAATTGTGGTTGAGTAATATCACTGTAAAAATTTTTAAACATAAAAGCCCGCAGGATCTTCCATGCGGGCTTTTTTTGAGTTTTGAAATTTACTCTTCTTCCATGAATTTATCATGACCTTTCTTTTTAGCATCACGCATTTGCTCGACGATGGCTTTTACCTTATCCATGTCTTTATTTAGGAAAGCGATTTCCATGTCAGCCAAGGTTGTGATTAGCGTGCCCATCATTTTACGATACTCTGCAGAAGCTTTCACTTTGTCTGGGCCATCTGGCATGGCTTTTACTAATTCTGGAACTTCTGTGATAGCTTTGACCATCGCATCCTGTGCTTCGCGGGCAAGTGCCGCACCTTTAGCTGGGTCTTCTTCACGACGCATGGCTTTGTAGGCGTCGTTCATAGTTTCCATTTGTTTTGCAAGTGGAGTGTCTTCCTGTGCGGAAGCAGGGATCATGAAAAGAGTGGATGCTAAGCTTGCTGCAATAAAGAATTTAGGATTCATAGGTGACAGAATACGAATGTAATTTCGGCGATCTTCCAAGATAAAAGTAAAAAGTGAATTGGTAGATTTTTTTCTCTCGCCCATTGCATGACGCAGATTTTGTGGTATGTGGAAGCCTTACGATAAATTTTCTCACTTATGATTCACGTCCTTACCCAAGAACAGTTCTTGCCAATTACTTTGAAAGAAGCATGGGATTTTTTCTCATGCCCAAAAAACTTGGACGAGATTACACCCAAGGATTTAGGTTTTAAAATTGTATATCAGCCGGGGGAGAAGATGTATGAGGGGCAGATCATCGAATACAAAGTGATGATTGTTACTGGCATATGGGTGCCATGGGTGACGGAGATTAAGTGTGTGAAGGAACAAGTGAGCTTTATCGATGAACAACGATTCGGTCCTTATAAGTTCTGGCATCATCTACATCATTTTGAAGAGGTCGAAGGTGGCGTGCTGATGAAGGATTTAGTGCATTACGCTTTGCCATGCTGGCCGTTTGGTGAAATTGGACATGGCTTATTTGTGAAGCCTAAATTGGATAGGATATTCGGCTTTCGTAGAGAGATTTTGGATAAGCGGTTTAAGAAATAGGTAAAATATGATCAGACTAGTAATTTATACTTGATTCCTAACATTATTTGCATTTTTCATTCCGCGAGTGCACCACCCCCGTTCTAATTCTATTATTTTCCGTTTTCGTCTTGCTTCATCTTTGATAATTTTTTCCGCCCTTGCGTTACTGCCTGCGGTTGGATTATTTGGTTATGGAGCTCTTACAAATGATGTTAGATTTATAGCTATTAGCGTGGGGATTTTTGGAATTATCCTGTTGTTGATGTTTATAAATCTATCAACGACTTCTAGTTTACGTTGCCCATTGTGCTTGTCTCCTCCATTGCGGAATCGGAGGTGCTCCAAACATCGAGATTGTAAAAGTATATTTGGAAGTCATCGATTGAAAGTAGCTCACTCGATTTTATTCTCGGATTATTTTGCCTGCCCCTATTGCGGTGAGAGGACCGTGATGAGGGTAAGAGAGAAAAGACGCTGAGTTCAGCGATGGACGATTATTATTCGAAAATGCCAATTCCGCAGGATTGTCAGTTGCACTGTGCGTTTGGAGTGGCAAAGTGAAGCCCGATAGCTATGACTACAGAACAACTTCAAGAGCAAATTTCCGATACTAGCGGATGGATCAACTCGGTTAAGAGCGAGATGGGCAAGGTGCTTGTCGGCCAAGACGAATTGGTTGATCGACTGCTTGTCGGTCTTTTATGTAACGGACATATTCTATTAGAGGGTGTTCCAGGATTGGCAAAGACGCTAGCGGTGAAGGCTCTCTCGGGCTCACTTTCGGCTTCGTTTGCAAGGTTTCAGTTCACTCCAGATTTATTGCCTGCAGATTTGGTCGGCACGATGATCTACCATCCTCAAGAGATGAGATTTGAACCCAAGCTCGGACCGATTTTTAATAATCTCATTTTGGCGGACGAAATCAACCGTGCTCCAGCTAAGGTGCAATCGGCATTGCTAGAGGCGATGCAGGAAAAACAAGTGACTTTGGGAGATAGGTCTTACCTTCTCCCTAAGCCGTTTCTCGTATTGGCTACGCAAAACCCGATCGACCAAGAAGGAACCTATCAATTGCCCGAGGCTCAGCTGGATCGTTTCTTATTAAAAGTGAATGTAGATTATCCGAGTAAGGATGAAGAGTTGGAAATTCTTAACCGTATGGCCACATCGGCACCGGTTTATGAGACTCATAACGTTGCGACACCAGAACAAGTCAGTGCCTCTCGTGATTTGGTAAACTTAATTTATATAGATGACTCGATTCGTAAATATATTGTCGAGTTGATCGATGCGACGCGTAATCCGATCCGAGTCGATGCACCTCTAAAAAACTGGATACGTGCAGGTGCGTCACCGCGTGGCACCATCAATTTAGCATTGGCGGCACGTGCGCGTGCTTTCATGAATGGCCGTGCGTTTGTAACTCCGCAGGATGTGAAAGACATGGCCGTGGATGTGTTGCGTCACCGGATTTTGCTTACCTATGAGGCGGAAGCTGAGGGAGTTACCACCGATGCAATCATCGCGCGTATCCTTTCAAGGGTCGTCGTGCCTTAGTCAATGCTTTCTGTAATGACTGAAGAACAACACATTGAAGAAATGATGACTCGGGTGCGTAAGCTCGAGTTGAAAGCGCGTCGTCTAGTGCGCGAATCATTCTCAGGTGAATATCTTTCTTCGTTTAGAGGCCAGGGTTTAGATTTTGATGATTTTCGTGAATATCAACACGGTGATGAAGTGCGTTTCATTGATTGGAACGTGACAGCACGAATGAATGAACCTTTTGTTAGAAAATTCCGTGAGGAGCGCGAGTTATGCGTCATTATGGCGGTAGACGTATCTGGATCAGCTGATTTCGGTAGTCATCATTTAAGTAAACGTGAGTTGTCCGCGGAGATTGCGGCTGTGTTGGGTTTCAGTGCGCTGCAAAACGGGGATAAAGTTGGATTATTAATTTTCGCAGGCGAGCCCTTAATGTTCATTCCTCCAGCTAAGGGAACCCGACATTTGTTACGAATGATCCGTGAGGTATTAATGGCGAAGCCACAAAAGCGGGGCACTTCGATTGAAGAGGCCTGCAATTTTTTGGTTAAATCACTGAAACGAAAATCTCTGGTATTCATGATTTCTGATTTTCATGCCGAAGTGCTTGATAAGCCTCTAGGAAAATTGGCGAGTAAACATGAAACCGTGGCGTTACGAGTGGTTGATCCCGTTGAGGAGAATTTACCGAGAGTAGGTAAAGTGGTTTTGGTGGATCCTGAAAGTGGGATTGAGACGATGGTGAATACTAATAATCGGAATCTAGCGATCGCTTATAAACAACTCATGAAAAGACAAGCTGAGGGTGTGGCATCGGTATTCAAGAAACACGGAATCGACACAGCTAATTTATCGACCGACAGTGATACATTGCCTGCGTTGCATCAGCTTTTAAAACGAAGAGGAAAACGACGTAAATAGGACGCATGGCCGAAAGCAAAACCAATTTAGAACTAGCCGAAAGCTGGGATGCTATGGATCTGGTTCCGAACTGGGAATTGGAATGGTGGTGGATTGCAATAGCTGTTTTTGCTCTGATTCTATTGACATTGCTTGTTTTTTTTATGTTTAGAAAAACGAAAGTTTTTGATTCAACCAAAGCCAAGCGTGAAGCTTACCAAGAGGCATTAACTGAGCTTGAAAAATTAGATGAGTCACTTGGGAAAGATAATGTGATCATGGTTTCTCTAGTGATAAGAAAATACCTCGCGAAAAGCATGAATGAGCCTGCGTTGTATGAGACCCATGAGGAGTTCGTCGGACGACATGACGCGATACAGGATTTGGATGAAGAGCTTAAAGTTAAGATTGCTAATTATTTTTCAGAATTAGCGGCGATGAAATATGGTCCAGTCGAAGAGCAAGTTCTTGATCTGACTGCTATCAAGCAGAAAGCCGTGAATCTTTTAGAAAGGGTGTATAATTCATAATGGATTCATTCCTTACACATTTTCGTTTTCTTCAGCCGCAATGGTTATTGCTACTGATTCCTAGCATACTTTTACTGATTTTACGCAGAGGACGCGGTGCAAGTGGTGCGGTGGTTTTTCCGAATTTAGGAGTGCTTTACAGTCTTGGAAAGAAGGTAAATCACATGGTTTGGAATTTCGGATTTCCTTTGTTGTTCATCTCGCTTCTGTTTGCTATCTTCGGACTCGCTAGACCTGTATGGCGTAATGAATATCAAAGTCGGATTGCGAGTGGGATTGATATCCTGATTGCCTTTGATGTCTCGCTATCGATGGATATCGATGATTTCAGTTTTGATGGTAGTCCGATGAAACGTATAGATGCAGCTAAGAAGGTGGTTGACGCGTTTATTTCCAGGCGGCCAGATGATAGGATAGGTTTGGTGGCGTTTGCGGGACGCCCTGTTTCGATTAGTCCTATTACTCTAGATCATGATTGGCTGAGAACTGGATTGGATCGACTCACCCTCAATCGACACGGTATCGGCACGGTGAATGAGCAAGGCACGGCGATTGGTTCCGCGCTGGCGACGGCAGCAACCCGCTTGGATAATCGTGAATCAAAAAGTAAGATCATTGTGTTGATCACAGATGGTGCGAGTAACTCAGGAAAAATTTCTCCATTAGATGCGGCTAAGCATATCAAAACACTGGGGATAAAAACATACACGGTAGCGATCGGTACGATAGAGGGACGGGTCTCCGGAAACATCCAAGCTTTTCCTCGTCAAGAATTCGATTTGCCAACTCTTAAAAAGATCGCCAGCGATACGGGTGGAGAGCATTTCTGGGCTCAGAATTTTCAGGATTTGGAGAAAAATTTCCAAACCATCGATAATTTAGAAAAAACTGAGTCAAGAAGCTTAACGGTGACGGAGGATCGTGAGTTATATATGTGGTTTATTGGGCTATCACTACTAGCAGCAGCAGGTGTAGTGGTTTATATATCGGTGAATAGGACGGTTGTTTGAATATGAATTTAGCAAATCCAGTATGGCTTTTAGTTTGGATCGCATTGCCGTTCTTTGCTGTCGGTGCTGTTTTGCTATCACGGTTTAAACATAAGCCATGGGAACAGCTGACCGCGGAGCGATTGCGAGCAAGATTGATTCGAAATGATCATCCTTTGCCACGTTGGTTAACTCTCTCTTTTATATTAGTTGCCATGGCTGCTTTTGCCTTTGCGCTTGCGAGGCCTCAAGGCGATGCTGGCGTGAAGACCGATAAATCCAAAGGACGGAATGTGATGATCGCCTTAGATCTCTCACGCAGCATGCGTGTGACCGACGTGAATCCTGATCGATTAGGGCAAGGTAAGATCTTGATCTATGAAATTCTAGCGGCATTAAAAAATGATCGTGTGGGGTTAGTGGGTTTTGCTGGCACACCCTATTTGTATGCACCGCTCACGATTGATCTTGGCGCTTTGAAGGAGACGGTAGAACAAATTGATGAGGAATGGGTATCGAGGGGTGGTTCAGATATTGCATCCGCGATTAAGCTATCAATCCAGACACTCAAGGAAACGGGGCAGAAAAATAATCTTCTGATTTTGATCAGCGATGGAGAAGAACACGATGGTGATTTGGATACCATTATAACGGAGGCAGAGGGGGCGGGGGTAAGAATTTTTGCGATTGGGGTTGGAACTCAAGACGGAGGTTTTGTACCACATAAAGATTATTCAGATGGGTTTTTACTCGATGAAGCAGGAAATAAGGTGCTCAGTCGATTGCAGGCAGATGTCTTACGGAAATTAGCAAATGCAACAGGTGGACAATATGTCGTAGCTGGGACGGGTGGAGATATTCCTGCGATGATCGAATTAGCAGTTCAAGGAATGGATGAATTTGAGATGGAAGCTGGGGAAAGCCGAGTCGTGCTTGAGTTCTTTCAATGGGCTGTATTTCCAGGTGTTCTATTCCTGATGGCTGCGATTGTTGCTGGGACTCGATGGTCTAGGGTTCCTGTGGCCGCCGCTCTTGGAGGATTGATGTTTCTGGTTTGCGGCGATCTTAAGGCAAACGAACTACGCGATGCGAAGTCGGCATTTTTCAATGGCCGCTATGGCGAGGCACGCGACTCTTATCGTTTTTTAGCTAAAGAAAAGACAGGCAACGCTGCAGCTGAACTTCATTTAGCGGAGGGACTTTCTGCATATGAAGCAAATGATTTACGTGGTGCTCGTTCGGCCTACAGCAAGGCATTGCTATCGAGTGATGATAGAATATTAGCAGAAGCTCATGAAGGCTTGGGTAACACTTTGTTTCAGCTGAGCTGGAAAGGAATTTCCGGAAGTCGTTACCCTGCTGGAAAAGCGTTTCCTGATATGGAGGAATTTGATGCTTTGGTTCGTGAACAGTTGGAAAAAATGCGACAGGAAAAAGTTTCGGATAAGGGAGAAACCAATGGATACGTACGCATGGAGGCGATCATGGTTAACTGGTCAGATGCGATTCGGCATTATCGTTCAGCTCTGATTAAAAATCCTAAAGACATTAAGCCAGGTAGGAATCAAGAATTGACCATGGTATATTTGAAGCGTTTGGCGGAGTTGCTCGAAGAGGAGAAAAATGAAACCCAGCAGATGATGCAGCAGCAACAGGGAGAAGGAGAAGGAGAAGGAGAGGAAGATTCCAAGGATAAGCCGAAAGAAGGAGATGGTAGCGGTGACCCAGAAAAGGGTAAAAATGGAGAGAAGGGTGATTCTCCTGATTCCAAAAATCCTGATGATAAAGACAAAGGCAAAGGCAAAGGCGATAAGGACAAGGACAAGGGTGGTAAAGATGGAGAGAAACCCAATGACCTCAAAGACAGTGAAGATACGGATGATGAAAATGCAGATCCAAACGAGACGCCTGAAGATACAGCACGCAGAAAACTGAAGGAAAATTCTGATATTGAAAAAGGACCTCTATCGCCTGGACGAAGAGAATTTAGAGCCCCTGAGAGAGATTGGTAATTATGACTGCATGGATTAAAAAAATATTTGTCTTGCTGGTGCTATCGTTGACACCAGTTGCGGCTGCTACGGTTGAAGCAAAAATTTATTCATCGTTTTTAGCGAGAGGTGAAAAAGTTTTGTTAGAGATAAAGCTTGAAGGTATCGAGCCAGACAACGTGCCAGTATTTCCTAAGATGGAAGACGTGAAAATTGAGGCCATTGGTTACGGCCCTTCCGATATGATACCGGGTCGGCGTATCGAGTATCGCTTTCAGTATGTTGTTTCCAGTTATGCGGTGGGCAAACATACCATTCCTGAGGTCGAGGTAATGGTGGGTGGTGTGATTCATAAGACTGAGCCCATTCGTATCGAAATTTTCAATCCAGATGATCTTGCTTGGAATGAAGTAACATCCAAACCAGAGGCGGCTGCCGAGAAGATGCGTTATGCAAGTATCATTAAAATTCCGAACCAAAAGATTTACCAAAACCAAACGGTTCATAGCGAAATTAAAATTTACGTTCCAAGTAAGATTGCGGATTCGATTGTGGATTGGGGCGTTCCTGAGTTTGAACGTGAGGGACTTGCAGTATGGCGTTATGAAGCCAGTGGCGCGCGGGGTGAGGTGAATCTTTTAGGGCAATCCTATATAGCCATCTCTTATCACTCGACGCTGAGTGCATTAAACGCTGGATTGGTCACTATAGGTCCTGCGAGTGTTCGCATCACCTATTACAAGATGATCTTCGATCGTTTTACTCAACGGCTGCAGCTCGAAGCTAGTCTGACTGTGCCAAAATTTGATTTCAACGCTGAGCCGCTTCCTGACGGCGCCCCGGAGGGATTTGATCAAGCTGTTGGTAAATTCACTATTGGCACTACCATTAAGCAAACAAACGTTCTTGAAGGTGAACCGTTGGCCTTAGATGTCATCGTTTCAGGAAGTGGAAATCTTGATACTCTCCGTTCGCCCAAACTCATTGATGCGACTGGCTGGAAAGTCTATGATGCTGCGGCCAGCCAACGTGGTGAGGAACGTCGCGAACTGAATGGAATGGTTACATTCAGTCAGTTGATTCGCCCACTGGAAATGAAGACATCAATTCCTCCGTTTCGCTTGGTTTACTTTGATCCAGAAGAG
>JBILMI010000068.1:0-10991 GCA_044375585.1 Luteolibacter sp. | reverse complement strand
CTTCTCGGTCGCTCTGAAAAAAGTCAGCCCAAGTTTCGGAGCATTGTATAGTTCACTCGCAGCAGCGGGTGAAGCTTCAGGAGCTTTAGATACGATTTTAAAACGCCAAGCTTACTACCTGAAAACGCTTTCCGAACTACAGAGTAAACTCATCCTCGCATTGATCTATCCATCGTTCCTCGTTCTTATGGGACTTGGAGTCGGCGTTGTGTTTGTGACCATGCTCATTCCTCAACTCTCAGAACTCATCAAAAACACGCCGGGCGGAAAACTCCCATGGGCAATCAATGGGATGATGGTCATCGCTGATTTCATCAAAGCTTGGTGGGTGATCATTCTACTCCTGGGGGTTGGCGGTTCCTTGTTTTTCAAAGCCTGGAAAGATAACGAAGAGAACCGCCCCAAATGGGACGAGATGAAACTGAAAATTCCATTGATCGGCGCGGTCATCGCTTCACGGTTTTACGTTCAGTTTCTTGAAACCATGGCGAACTTGGTCGGCAACGGCCTACCGCTTCTGCGTGCGCTGGAACTCTCACGCGATGCCACCCAGAACCTTGCAATACGTAGCCAGCTCAATAAGGTGATCGATCAGGTCGGCGATGGACGGGCATTTTCAAAAGCGATGATACGAACCGATTCATTTCCTCCGCTATTGATTGATATGATCGCTGTGGGAGAGCAAACGGGAAAAATCGACATCTCCCTGCGCCGTGCTGCGGAGCGCTATGACAAAGAACTCAACAAAGACCTCCAACGGGTTATGGCGCTCATCATGCCATCGGTTCTCATCTTTATGGCCATACTCATCGGCACCTTCGCCTACTTGATGATGACCGCGATCTTCCAGACCATCTCGAACTTGAGGTAGATCAGGATCTTTTCGCTGCAGGCTTTGTGCAAAAAAAGGGAGGCATTGCTGCCTCCCTTAATGAATTTAAATGATTTACTGTGCGTTACGCCAAAGCTGATTTGGCGAGTTGTGAGAACTGCCGCATGAGGGCGCGGGTCTCGTCTTGCCAAGTTTGAATGGCGTCGCGGGAGAGTTGGACACGATCGGTGACGGCTTGTTCAAGCTCGCGATAATTTTCACACATTTTTTCGTAAAGTTGAGTAAGCGCTTCCGCGGTGCGTTGGCAGTATCCCGGCGCTGCTTGGAGCTGATTCAAACGAGCTTCGGCTACACGGCGGGCTTCGCCCATTTCTGCGAGGAGAATTTTACTATCCGGCACGCGGCGCAGGCCTTCGACGAGGCCGAGTTTTGAAAGAGTCCAGATCGTCCATTTTGATGGATCCCACTGCCATGACTTCACGCCGTTGCGGTAGTCGTGTTGGAACTCATGGTGGTAGTTGTGATAGCCTTCGCCAAAGGTAAGGAACGCCATAATTGCGCTGTCGCGGGCAGAATGTTTGGTGGAATAAGGTTGTTTACCAACGGTGTGGCAGAGGGAATTGATGAAGAATGTGCAATGCTGGGCGATCACGATACGGGTCACTCCAGCGATGAGGAAACCACCAAGGGCGCCCTGCATAGGATCCAGACCCGTCAGTGAATTGTAGCCGTAACCGAGGACTGAAGGAACGATCAAACCGAGCACAAGGCCGATCCAATGCGTGTATTTGTGCTGCCACATGACGAGTTTGTCTTTGCGGAGGTCGGCGACGTTGTCAACTGGAGGCTCAGGATTGAGTTTGAACAAAAGCCAGCCGATGTGCGCCCAGAAAAACCCTTTCGAAATGTCGTAGGGATCTTCATCGTGGTCGACGTGTTTGTGGTGGCGGCGATGGTCGGAGGACCAGTTCAAGCAGGAGTTTTCAAAGGCGCAGGCACCGAAAAGTAGAGTGAAGAATTTCACCGGAGTCTTTGCTTTGAATGAAAGATGGGAGAAAAGGCGGTGATAACCGACCGTAATGCTCATCATCGTCGCGCAGAGGTAGAAGAAGAACATGCTGAACTGGAACCAATCGATTCCGAAATGATAGAGATAGATGGGGGCGCCAATAAGTGCGATGAGAGCGGTGCCGATAAGGAAGCTGGAGGTAATCCAGTTCACGCGGTCAAAGGGAATGCGAAACATAATATTTTTAAATTTGTGGTAGCAATGATGGTGGTTTTTTGAATGGCCACTTTCGAGGTAGGGTTTTTAGGTAGCCCAGATTGACCGCACGCGCAAGGAACGATTTTTTGCAAAAACTCCGCAAATCTTGTGGTTTCCATATGATATATAGGAAATACAACCGCAATCGAACCGAATGGGCCGAGCGCTGGCGAGGCTGAAGAAAGGCGTGACAATCGACTTCTGCACGCCAGTTTCATGAGCGACTCGGCATGGATGACTTCCGGAAAAATCTCTTAGTTCTCGCCTCGGCAGGCTCAGGTAAAACCTTCTGCCTGAGTGACCGCATCATCGCGCTGGCAGCGATGGGGGTTCCTCCGGAGAAAATTGTCGCTCTCACGTTCACGCGCAAGGCCGCGGGTGAGTTCGCCGATGCGATTCTCAAGAAGCTGGCCGATGCCGCCAGTGATGCCAAGAGCGGCCGCGAGCTATCGGAGCGGATTTCTGTCGAAAACGTCGATTTCGTGGAGCTTTTGGAGAAATTAGTAACCAGCCTACCGAATTTGACGCTCGGGACGATGGATAAGTTTTTCGCGCGAATTGTTAAAAGCTTTCAATACGAACTGGGAATCACAGGTGGAAAGTTCGAACTACTCGAAGGTGAGGTCGCGATCACTGCTCAAGATGAGCTGATGGAAAACCTTTTGGACGGAGGATTGGACGCCGCGTTCGAAGAGGAATTCGTAGAAATTTTTCGACGTGCCACCGCAGGCAAAGAGAGCTCTTTGGTAATTGAGGATTTAAGAAAGTTCATCGCTAACTGGCACTCGATCTATGGCTCCGAAAGCGAAATTAGATGGGGACCCGCCACGCTTTCGCCTCACCAAATCGGCGATTGGGAGAAAGAAAAGATGGGGTTGATCGAATCGATCCGCCGCGATTGGCCGAATGTGGTGCTGACCGACAAGCGCCAGCAAGCTGCGTTCGAGAGTATGATGAACTCTTTCATGCTACACACCATCGGTAGCGGCTCATTTGAAAAGGCGACGAGTCTTTTAAAAAACACCATGGAAGCAGTCAGCGATTCTGAGGGCGCTATTGAAACTTCATTTCAGAAACCGTTTACGATCACAGGAATCGCCGCGCAGAATTTACGAAAACTCATCACCTTGGCCGCGCAATGCGAATTTGCAGCGGCGCTTTCACGAACCCGTGGAATCCATCAGGTCATTCGTTCTTACGACGCATTGATGGAACGCGAGCTGCGCAACAAAGGTCGATTGGGATTCGATGACGTGAAGCGCTTGATGGGAGCTTGGATCAAAAACGAAGACGCGCGACTCCGGCGTGAAGCGATCGATTACCGACTCGATGCGACTTACCAACACTGGTTGTTAGATGAATTCCAGGATACCAGCCGCGACGAATGGAACAGCTTGGAACCATGGATCGATGAAGCTCTAACAGACCAAGCCGCGAGTGTGTTTGTGGTTGGAGATAAAAAGCAGGCAATCTATGCGTGGCGCGGCGGCGAGGTTGGGCTGTTTGATCAACTGATCGAGAAATATCGTGGAGAAAAAGATAATCCCTTAGCGCTAAAGATTGATACCATGGCGGAGTCTTGGCGCTCCTGTCCTGAAGTGCTTGAGTTGGTGAATCAGGTTTGCGGCGATGCAACCACGATGAAGGAGCTTTTCGGCAACGCAGCAACAAACTGGAACAGCGGCTGGGAAAAACATGTTTCTGCGGAACCATTATCCACTCCGAAAAAGGCCGGACAGACCCGTGTCGAGATCGTTGACGAGGAAGAGCTCACGGAACGCGTCGTTGCCCAACTCAAACATCTCGGAATAGGAACCAAAGAACTTTCCTGCGGGATATTGGTTTCTAAAAACGATGAAGTGAGGGAGTGGGCGGATGCCCTGCGTGAAGAGGGGTTTCAGGTTGTTGAAGAAGGCGTTCGAGAGCCGGGCCGCGATCATCAGGTTGGCGTGATGATCTGGCAGTTGCTACGTTGGTCGGCCGATCCATCGGATACGTTTGCAAAACAAGTGGTCATCATGTCACCACTCGGTGAGCTTTTCACAAATCGCTATGGCAAGAATTACCAAGTCACTTGGGATGCCTTGGGCGCGAGCTTTTCTGAAATCGGTTTTTGCGAAACGATACGCGAGTTATTAGAGACCATGTCCGAAACCTGGGGCGCGTTCGGGAAGCGGCGATTCGAAGATATTTTACAAGCGCTCAAAGATCTCGATGATCAAGGCGTGGTGCTGGTAAAGGAAGCAGCGGAATGGATAGGACGAATGAAAATTTCACAAAGTCCAGGTGTTGCAGCGGTTCAGGTGATGACCATTCATAAGTCAAAGGGCCTTGGTTTCGATGTCGTTATTTTACCAAGTGTGAGCGACGAAAAGATTCCATCCTTCGCGCATTACAATATCGTAAAAGCGGATGATTGGGTCTCTAATGCGCCGGCTTCCTGGATCAGGAAAGCCATCCCCGAGTTACGTAACGCGGAAGAAACATGGGCGAACCGACAAATCTACGAATCATTCTGTAAGTTTTACGTCGCACTTACCCGCGCGAAGCGTGGGCTTTATATCTATGTGAATCCTCCATCGAAAAATTCTGAGTTAACCAAACCAAGTTTGGGAAATTGGTTGCTCACTAGTTTAGGCATGGGACGAGAGGTCGGAGAATTTTTTGAAATAGGTTCTGATGACTGGCACGCCGCCATCACGCATCGTGAAGTTGAAAAGTCGTCTCCTATCCCAAGCATTTCTGCTGCGACCCCAAAACGTGCCCGCACCACTCCAAGCAGCGGTAAAAAAGTCGTGATCAGCGGAATGGGCAACGCAGCTGCCCGACGCAAAGGCATCACGATACATCGGGCTTTCGAAAAGATCGGATGGCTGGATGATGCGGAGCTGTTAGAATTTTCTCCGGATATTTCAGAAGCGATGGCTGACATAATCACCACTCCAGAAATCCGCGACCTACTTTCGCTCAACGGTAAATCCATTGCCCTCTTCCGCGAGCAACGCATCGAAGCGGTGCTAAATGACAAATGGATGAGCGGCGTGATCGATCGACTCCATGTTCACGCCGATGAATCTCTGGTGGAAATCATCGATTTCAAAACGGATCGCGTGGTTAACGCAGCAGAGCTCAAAGAACGCTACGCCACACAAATGGAATCCTACCGCGCTGCGGTCAGTCGAATTTATCCAAAAGCAGAAATCCGCAGTGTGATCATTTCGACCGTTTTAAAACAGGTGGTGCGGTAGACTGGAAACTGAGACGATAGATTGTTCAGGCTTTTTTCTAACAGGAGGGAAGAGGCTAATGAGATGAGGAGGAAATGAGCGCCCTATCTTAAATCTTAGTTCCGGCAGTTTTTCAAAAGCGATTCTAGGAAATGCGTGATCTGGAGAAGAGCTCCTTTGTAGTCAGAATCCGCCAAGAAGGTGATGTCTTCGCGGCAACCATCTAACAATTCCAAAGCGGTATTCACTGCATCCGCGAGAGCATCGTTGTATTCTTTGAAACTTGTCAGAGTTGGAAGATCAAATTCTTCTTCAGCGAGAATGCGGCGGTTGATTTCCGCGCGTTGTTGATCAGAAGAAGCTTCTAGTAGATTTAAAATCGGAAGAGTGAGCTTCCCTTTCGCAAGGTCGGTGCGCAGGGTTTTGCCGACGATTTCCTCAGAGCCGACCAAATCCAAGCAGTCGTCATAAATCTGATACGCTGTCCCTAGCTTCATTCCGTAAGATGCTAATGAGGCTTCTTGTTCCGCGCTCAAACCAGAAACGGCAGCGGCAAGTCCTGTTGCCGCTGCGAACAATGCACCGGTTTTCATTTCGATGACTTGGAAATAATTTTTCTTCGACAGAGTCAGATCAAAGCGGCGTTGTGTTTGGATGATTTCGCCCTGACAAACTTCGCGTGCGGCTTGGCCGACTTTTTTACAAATTTCGATCGAGTTAAAATCCGTGGCTAAGGTTAGTGCGTGAGAAAACAAGGCATCACCGAGTAGAACGGCTAGGGCGTTGCCCCATTTCGCATTGGCGGTTGGCATCGAGCGCCGTGCCGTTGCGCCATCGATGATGTCATCGTGGACAAGGGTTGCCATGTGGATGAGCTCAAGAATCACGCCGATTTTACGATGATCTTCGGTGACCTCGCTGATCGCGCCGCCGACTAAAATCGCAAGTGCCGGACGAATCCTTTTTCCAGCTGTGTTACAAATATAGGTGATATAAGGTTCAACAGCTGAGTCGAAATCCCGCACTTGGGCACGGATTGCGATCTCGACTTTTTCCAAGTCGGGACGAACCAATTCGAAAGGAAACTGATCATTGGTGGGCGAAGTGGCAGTAAAGGTGGCCATGGCGTGCCGCAAAGTAGCCACGGTTATCGGTGGCGGCAACCTGCTTTCACGCATGTGGTAAAAAAGAATCTTGAAAGTTTAGACGATGGATGGCGGTTTAATGGCATATGAAATTGAACGATTGGTTATTATTCGCTGGATATTCACTGGGATACTTATTCGTTTCTGGGACAGCCCACGCGGAAGAAAAAGGTCTGGGTTTTAAAGATACGCCGATCATTCCGGGAACAAACTTCCATGTGCATGATGGGGATCGCCCTCAGCCACCGGTTGTTAAAACCGCTGGAGCTGTGGCGGTTAAGCCTCCCGCAGATGCGGTTGTTTTGTTCGATGGAACGAATATCGACGCATGGAAGTTCAAGGACGGTCCTGCACAATGGGAAGTGCGCGATGGAGTGATGATCGCCAAGGGGACAGATATTCTGACAAAAGAAGAATTTGGCGCGATACAGATTCATCTCGAATGGCGTTTGCCAGCGGATCGCAAAGTGAATGGCCAAGGTGGAGGCAATAGTGGAGTTTTCATTATGGGGCTTTACGAAGTCCAAGTGCTCCAGAGCCATAACAACAAGACCTATCCAGACGGCCAAGCAGGCTCATTATATGGCCAGCAGCCGCCGTTGGTGAACACAACATCGCCCCAGGGAGAGTGGAATAGCTACGATCTCACCTTCGAGCCACCAGTCTATGTAGATGGAAAAGTTCAGACTCCGGCGAAGGTCACCGTCATTCACAACGGAGTCGTCGTACAGCATGGCGAGTTTTTCCAAGGACTCTCGACCTACCGGCAGCTCGCCGCTTACCCGGCGATTCATCCAGACAAAGGACCGCTCAAGCTTCAATTCCACGGCGACCCCGTTGAATATCGTAATATTTGGGTGCGCCCGCTTGGTGAGCGCGGCAAATAAGCTCAAGATAAAGGAAATATGGAGTCTCTGCCAAGTTCGTTAGATTGACGATTGAGTCTGGGACGCTATGTTGCTGACTTCATGTTTAGGAAATTCTTTAAAACCTATCGATTTTTAGCGTTCTTGTCCGCTTTCTGCACGCTCGCTCATGCGCAGTTGGCGACTTCGCTCAGCGTCAGTAAGCGTGAATTTCTTGCCGGCGAGGCGGTAGTGGCGGAAGTGATCATCACCAACCACACTGGCCAAGAGCTGACGCTAGCGGGAAGTCGTGGGCAGCCATGGATTACTTTCGTTGTGACTAATTCCCAAGGAAATCCCGTAACTACCCTGAAACCCAATTCCTTTGGGGCAATGAAAATCAAAGCAGGTGAGTCTCTGGCCAAGCAAGTGAACTTAACGGACTTTTTTCTTTTAAATAGCCAAGGGAACTTTGCTGTTTCAGCCGTTATCAAGGATCCACAGAAAAGATTTAGCGGTGCATCAACAAATCGTGTGCTTTTCAATCTCAATCCCGGGCGCCTGTATTGGTCCCAAAAAGTCGGTATTTCCGCTGATAAAAATGTTACCAAAACTAGAGAGATGAGACTTCTCACCTTTTCCAATGGGCGAAATAATCAAATTTATGCTCAGATCGCCGATGGTGATTCAGGCGTTCCACTTCGGACATTTTTGTTGGGAGACGCTCTCATGCTGCGTAAACCCATGGTCACTCTCGATGGCGAGCGGCGGATGCATGTCATGTTTCTCGGCACCCCATCGATGTGGGTTCATAGCCAGATCAACACGGATGGTCAGCTGGTCAAAAGAGAACTCCACCAATCTCCCCCCCAAGGAGATCCGGTGATGATGGCCTATGGCGATGGTTCGGTCAGGGTTGTGAACAGCATTCCTTATGATGTTGAGGCGATGGCAAAAGAGCGGGCTAAGGTTCATAAAATCTCCGATCGCCCTTAATTTTTAGCTACGACAGGCTTATTTCGAAACGAAATTTCTAAAAAATCTTTACATTTCACCAAAACTATTCAACTAATCTTAACAATCTTGGGCGTAGCATCATGAAACATACTTTCATTACAGCTTTGCTCGGACTGGCGTTTTCTCTAGTCGCGAGTGGTTACAATTTCCGCACGGTCATTATCGATGCGGGACATGGCGGCCATGATAAGGGCGGTCAGTGGGGACGTGTTTATGAAAAGCACCTTGCATTAGATACAGCGATTCGTCTGGAAGCTCATTTGAAAAAAATGGGATACAACACAATTTTAACCCGCCGTAGCGATTATTTCGTCTCTTTGCCGGGCAGGATGCAGCTAGCGAAAAAATACAGGAATGCGATTTTTCTCAGCATCCACTATAACTACACATGGAAGCAGCAGGTCAGCGGGATCGAAACCTTCTACAACAGCCAGCAAAGCTACAAACTCGCCAGAGATGTGCACAAAGGGATGATGAGTCGGGTCAAAGTGGTGGATCGCAAAGTCAAATACGCCCGCTATTACGTTATCCGAAATACCTCAATCCCTGCGATTTTGGTCGAGGGTGGATTTGTCAGTAACTCGAACGAACGCAGCCGTATGAAAACCGCCTGGTTTCGTGATGCCATCGCGCGTGGGATTGCAGATGGAGTGCAAAATTTCCGCAGAGGGAGCTGAGCGAGAGCGGTTGTTGGCAAACGCTCTAAGAAATGGAATCACACTCCCGAGCGAAGCTCACTCTTGAGGAGGTCTGACAATCACGGTCGCTTTGCCATCTTTTGGCGCAACTGCTGCGGAGCGAAGCTGATCGTCCTGAGGCAGAGTCAGCATGTCTGGTAGGCGTAAACCATCGGGCTGTCTCTTTGCGATGCGATTCGCGGGCTTAACAGGAACATCAGGTTCCGCAGAAGCTTCCATCTGTAACGGCGATAAATCTGGAGTCGGTTCTGTATAAAACGCGGTTTCCTCGATATCTTTTGCGCAAGACGCAAAAACGAGTGGAGCTAGCGATAAGAACAAGAATTTCACGATCTATCGAGTTTCGATGGGAGGAACCGGGCTGAGGGTTTTTGGTCCGGTGTAGAGGGTCAGCGGGCGATATAGGCGATTGTCGCGGAGTTGTTCGAGAACGTGTGCGGTCCAACCAGAGGTGCGGGAAATCGCGAAGATAGGGGTGAATAAATCGGTAGGGATGCCGAGTGAGTAGTAAACGGTGGCGGAGTAAAAATCGACGTTAGCTTCTAGGCCTTTGCGCTCTCGCATGATTTCTGCGATGCGCTCGGACATCTTGATCCATTTGGGTTCGCCGAGTTCTTCAGTAAGTTGAATCGCGAGTTTACGAAGGTGTGGGGCACGTGGATCTAGCACTTTATAAACGCGGTGGCCGATACCCATGATTTTTTCCTTACGCTCTAGCTTACCTTCGACGAAGGCATCGACTTTATCGAGGTCGCCAATTTTTTGAAGCATGTGGATCACACCCTCGTTAGCACCGCCGTGGAGAGGGCCTTTGAGAGTTCCGATGGCCGCGGTGATGGCTGAATACATATCGGAAAGCGTCGCGACGGTGACACGAGCAGAGAAAGTAGAAGCATTCATTCCGTGGTCGGCATGGAGAATAAGAGCGACATCGAGGATGCGTGCCGCGGTGTCGCTAGGAACTTCACCGTTGATGAGGTAGAGGAAATGCTGCGCCTCAGTCAGGTCGGTGCGGATAGGAGGTAGTTCGAGACCGTTACGGAAACGATGATAAGCCGCAACGATGGTGGCGGATTTGGCACAGAGCGAGAGCGCAATTGCGGCGTTGGCCTCCATGTTTGGCTCACCGATCGTGGCGCGTTTGTCATAGAGCCCGAGCATGGAAACGGCGGTGCGCAGCACATCCATCGGGGAAGCGTCTTTGGGTGCGGTCTTTAAAAAGTCAATGACCGCAGGTGGAAGATCGCGGTCGGTGCGGAGTTTCGTTGAAAAATCAGCTAACTCGGCACGGTTTGGTAAGCGGTTGTGATGTAATAGGAAGATGATTTCCTCATAGCCGCAATTTTCGACCAGATCATCGATGTGATATCCGACATAGCTGAGTTCTCCGATATTTCCGATGACGTTACTAAGCGATGATTCATTGGCGATGACCCCTTCAAGGCCGCGTGCGTATTCTGACATAATGAGAGTAGTTAAATTCGACAGCAAGGAAGCGTTTTGTGAATCAGGGTGCAAGGGAGAATCGCCGAAGATGCATCACAAGAGCTTAATTAAGCCCAGTTTAGCGTTGTTCGATGAGCTGGATGGCGCGCTCGCTGAGCAAGCGGATTTCTGGATTTTCATCGCTTAGAGCTTTGCGAAGCGCAGGAAGGCTGAGTTGCGTCCCGATATTGCCAAGCATTTTGATCGCTGCTCTGCGCAGGGATTGCTGATCTGAGCTTATTCTTTCAATTACGAGGGCTTCGATGAGTGGCCCGAATTTGACGAGTTCCTTGTCCCAGATCACCGTATTCTTCTCCCAAATGGAAACGATGGTTGGAATCGCGGCTGGGTCTTTCTGATCGGCAACCAATCTTACGAGATGCTCAGGCGGAGAAGTTTTCTGGATGTCATAGGATTTCAGGACTTTCAGGCCGACCTTGGCGGCTAGGCCTGGGTCGTCTGACCACTTCAAGAG
>JBILMI010000067.1:0-10993 GCA_044375585.1 Luteolibacter sp. | reverse complement strand
AACGAAATGCCCCTCAAGCATCAGTAAAATGGCGATGGATCGCGCTAAATCAATGAACTTCAAGCGTTGTTTGGGCATGACTGGCTCGGCTTGATTCATCTACGAGAACAAATGACCATGACCTGACGGCACTGACCAGATCATTTTATGCGGAAATGTTTCAGCATCGCTTGCCACCGAGTCGCTCCCCAGAGTAAAACTGCCGACCTCGAAAATCATGTCTGATTCTACACCCGATTCATCTTCCCAAGCCCACCTCGAACTCATCGCCCGCGAGAGCGGCATCAAGCTCGCCTCTGTTGTCACCACTGCAAAACTCCTCGCCGAAGGCGCGACGGTTCCTTTCATTTCCCGATATCGTAAAGAAGCAACTGGATCCCTCGATGAAGTTCAGATCCAGACGATACGTGACCGCATGCTGCAGCTCGCCGAGCTCGATAGCCGCCGCGCAACCATTCTGAAATCGCTCGATGAACGCAGCCTCCTCACCGATGAGCTTAAGAAAAAAGTCCTCGCTGCGCTGACCTTGACCGCGCTCGAAGATATTTTCGCTCCTTACCGCCCAAAACGTCAGACTCGTGCCACCAAGGCAATTGAACGCGGCCTAACGCCACTTGCCGATTTTTTGTTAGAAAATCAAAATGCCGATCCCGCCGAAGAAGCGGCGAAATACATCGATGCTGAAAAGGAAGTCGCCACCGCAGAAGATGCGCTTGCTGGAGCTCGCGACATCATCGCCGAGCGAGTTTCTGATGATGCCTCGTTACGTGGCCAAGTTCGAAAAATCTACGAAGCGGAAGCCACAGTTTCCTCGAAGATCATGTATGGCAAAGAAGAGGAAGCCGGCGCAGAAAAATACCGCGATTACTTCGAGTGGTCAGAGTCTTTCAAAACGATTCCTTCACACCGCATGTTGGCAATCCGTCGTGGTGAAAAAGAAGCATTTCTTTTCATGCGCATCGAAGTGCCTTTGGAGCGAGTTACTACAATCGCAGTAGGTGAATGGGCTCACGGAAAAGGTGTCGCCGCTGAGCAAGTCCGTCTCGCTGTCGAGGATGGCTGTAAACGCTTGCTAATGCCTTCCATGGAAACGGAAATGCGGTTGCTTGGCAAAAAACGCGCCGATGAAACCGCGATCCAAGTCTTCGCAGAAAACCTCCGCGAACTCATGCTCGCTTCTCCTTTAGGTCGTCGCCGCACGATTGCGATTGATCCCGGTTTTCGCACCGGCTGCAAAACGGTGGTGCTCGATGCTCAAGGAAACCTTCTCCATCACACCGTTCTTCACTGCACCGCTGGCTCTAACAGCCAAGCTTACGAAGCGGCGGTTGAGCTCGCTGGTTTGATCAAGAAACACGATATTCAAGCCATCGCCATCGGTAACGGCACGGCCTCCCGTGAAACTGAGGCGTTTGTTAAAAAACTCAAACTTCCCTCGTCGATCCCCGTCATCATGGTCAACGAAAGCGGCGCTTCGATCTACTCTGCATCCGATGCCGCGCGCGAAGAATTTCCCAACGAAGATGTCACCGTCCGTGGCGCCATTTCGATCGGTCGTCGCTTGATGGATCCGCTGGCAGAGTTAGTGAAAATCGATCCGAAAGCCATCGGAGTTGGGCAATACCAGCATGATGTCGATCAACGCGCATTGAAAACCTCACTTGATGACACCGTCGTGAGCTGCGTGAACGGCGTCGGCGTCGAGCTGAACACTGCCTCGAAACATCTACTCGCCTACATTTCCGGGCTGAACAACACGCTCGCCGAAAACATCATCGCCTATCGCACGGAAAAAGGCGGCTTCAGTTCCCGAGCGGAGCTAAAAGAAGTCCCTCGTCTCGGCGATAAAGCGTTCGAGCAAGCCGCAGGATTTCTCCGTATTCGCGATGCCAAGCATCCGCTCGATTCCTCTGCGGTTCACCCAGAACGCTACGCCTTGGTCGAAAAAATGGCGGCTGATATTGGATGTGGCGTTGCCGATCTCATGCGTGAGGATTCGCTACGCAAAAAGATCAATCTTCAGAGCTACCTTTCAGAAGAGGTCGGATTGCCAACGCTTCAAGACATCGTCGCAGAACTTTCCAAGCCAGGCCGCGACCCGCGTAAAGCTTTTGAAATGTTTAATTTCGCCGAAGGTGTCGAGAAGCCTGCGGATCTAACCGTTGGGATGAAGCTTCCTGGAATTGTCACCAACGTCACGGCCTTCGGGGCGTTCGTTGACGTCGGCGTCCATCAAGACGGCCTCGTTCACGTGAGCCAGCTTTCCGATCAATTCGTCCGCGATGCGAGCGAGGTGGTTAAAGTTGGCCAGAAAGTGCAGGTCACTGTCATGGAAGTGGACTTAAAAAGAAGTCGCGTCGCCCTCTCCATGAAATCGAACCCCGATTTTGAACCTCGCCAGCGCAATAGCTCTCCAGCAGGCAATGACCGTCAACCCCCACGCCGCGATGCCCGCCCCTCATCTCCCGCGCCTTCAGGGAACGACTGGTTCAGCCAAGCGATGAATAAGGCGAAGAAGTAGATCTTTCTGCCGGAGGCTTTGGACTGCTGCGGTGATCCGCAGCTTTTTGGGTTGATGATGAGAAACGGAGAAACGGGTTGTTACCTAACGCTCCGATAATAGACGCACGCCATGAAAGCTGGGAATGATCCCAGCAGTCCAAAGCCTACGGCGAATTAAGTGTTCATTAGAACACTTAAAGATTGACTAGATACCCAAGTTCAACGCACAATCTAGGGCTGTGTCCCGTCCTCTCACCGCACTGTTTGTCGATTGCGATTCCTATTTCGCAAGCGTTGAACAACACCTGAATCCCAAGCTCCGCGGCCGTCCTGTTGGAGTTGCCCCCGTGATGGCGGAGACCAGTTGCTGCATTGCTGCCTCCTACGAGGCCAAAGCATACGGCGTAAAAACTGGAACCCGGATCAGCGATGCCCGCATCATGTGCCCTGGCATTACCATCGTTGAAAGTAGGCCAGCAGAATACATCCGTTATCATCACCAGATCATCGCCGCTGTGGAAGATTGCATTCATGTCGAGGCAGTTCTCAGTATCGACGAAATGTGGGCGTGGTTGCCCCTGAACCTTCGCGAGGTTCCGATCATCGAAGGCATCGCTTCCAAAATCAAAACCACCATTGCCCGAGAAGTTTCTCCGGTGATCAAAGTTTCAATTGGTGTCGGTCCTAACCGTTACTTAGCCAAAACCGCGAGTAAAATGCGTAAGCCGGATGGCTTGTTTTTCATCGAACATCGCGACCTACCTGAAGTTCTCTACGAACTCGGACTCCGCGACTTCAACGGGATCGCGAGAAACATGGAGGCACGTATGCACGCCGCCGGAATCCATACAGTTCAGAAACTCTGCACCGCACCGAAAGAATTGCTCCACCAAGCATGGGGCGGGGTGATGGGGGATCGATTCTGGCACTTAATCCGTGGTGAAGAAATTCCCGATCTAGTTTCTGCTAGAAAATCTATCGGCCACAGCCATGTCCTGCCACCGGAGTTCCGCCATCCAGAAAAAGCATGGCCCATCCTCTGCAAGCTCCTCCACAAAGCCTGTGAACGCTTGCGCTCTCACGGCTTGCTCACGGGCTCTCTCACCATGCACCTCTCGTTCCTCCACTCCGATGCATGGAACCCAGAAATCCGCTTTCCCGAAACGGATTCAACCGTGAACCTGATCCGCATCCTCGGCCGAATCTGGAGAGAACGACCCGAACCTAAATCACATCTCATCAAGGTCGCGGTGACCCTCACCCGTCTTGTCGAACAAGGAAATTACACCCCTCAACTTTTCCCTACCGTTCTCGCCGAAGATCCTGCCGAATTCAAGCCGCAGGAAACCCATGATAAACACCGCCGCCTCGATGCGACCCTCGATAAGCTCCGCGCCCGCTACGGTCGCGATGCGGTTTATCTAGGAGCAGTTCAAAATGTTAGAGATAGCGCACCGATGAGAATCAGTTTTACGCATATCCCCGATGTTCAGCTGGAAGATGATCATTAATCAGAAAACTCATGCACGCTCGCCGCCAATTCTGGAAACTTGCCGATCCGACATCCATCGAAACCGCTCGTTATATTGCTAAACGTGGCATTCTTCGCCGTGGAACCTTGTCAACCCATTTGCGCAACTTCCCAACTACCCAACAGCCTAAGCCTACAAGCTGGCTCAGTCGTTGCTGAAATGATAAAATCACAAGTTTTTAGAAGGGTTGCTTGACCCTGCGGCTTTGAGGGGTCTAGTTTCGCGCGGTTTTTTGCCTGATCTATATTTTATGAATATCCACGAATACCAAGCGAAGGAGTTGTTTGATCGTTTTCAAGTTCCAAGTCCGAGAGGAAGAGTGGCCGCGACTCCCGAAGAAGCCGCAGCTGCAGCGAAAGAATTTGCCGGTGCAAAGCTAGTTATCAAAGCACAGGTCCATGCAGGCGGCCGGGGTAAAGGTCATTTCAAAAATGGTTTCCAAGGCGGTGTGCATTTGATCGACAGCCCAGAGCAAGCCGCAGAGTTCGCAGGCAAAATGCTCAACGAAACTCTCGTCACCGTGCAAACCGGCGATGCTGGACGCGTGGTGCGCAAGGTCATGGTCGCGGAAGCGGTCGATATCACTCACGAATACTACCTCGCCATTCTCATGGATCGCGCCACCTGCGCGCCGGTGATTGTGGCTTCTACCGAAGGCGGCATGAGCATCGAGGATGTTGCTCACGATACACCTGAGAAAATTTTCCGTCAGGTGGTGCATCCAATACTTGGCTTACAAGCCTACGAGATCCGCAAGATCATCGCAGAACTCGGTCTCACTGGTGATGTCGCTAAGCAGTTCGCGAAGTTGCTCAAAAATCTCTACAAACTTTTCCTCGATTGCGATTGCTCGATGTTGGAAATCAACCCTCTGGTCACCACTCCCGATGGCCGAGTTCTCGCGCTCGATGCGAAGTTTGGTTTCGACGACAACGCACTGTATCGCCACCCAGATATCGTCGCCATGCGCGATAAGGAAGAAGAAGATCCACGTGAAGTTGCTGCTTCTGAATACGACCTCAACTACATCGGCCTCGATGGAAACATCGCTTGCTTGGTGAACGGTGCAGGCCTTGCGATGGCGACCATGGACATCATCAAACATTACGGTGGAGAGCCAGCGAACTTCCTCGACGTAGGCGGCGGCGCTTCGAAAGAACAAGTCACCGCAGCGTTCAAAATCATCCTTGGTGACCCGAACGTTAAAGGCATCTTGATCAATATCTTCGGTGGTATCATGGATTGCAACGTCATCGCAGAAGGCGTGATTGCTGCTGCGAAAGAAACCGGACTTCCGATTCCACTCGTCGTTCGCCTCGAGGGCAACAACGTTGAAGCTGGCAAAGCGACGCTCGCCGCTTCCGGTCTGGATATCGTCTCTGCCGACACCATGGCAGACGGCGCAGAGAAAATTGTGAAAGCAGTTGGCTGAAACCACTAGATAACAACTTTAAAGAAATACTCATATGGCCATTCTCATTGATGAAAATACCAAAGTCCTCGTTCAAGGTATCACCGGCAGCTTCGGTGCGAAACACGCACAGCTTTCCCTCCAATACGGCACCAAGCTTGTTGCGGGTGTAACTCCCGGCAAAGGCGGTCAGAAATTTGAAAACACCGTGCCGATTTTCGATACGGTTTCTCAAGCAGTCAACGAAACCGGTGCCACGGCTTCCGCAATTTTCGTTCCACCTCCGTTCGCAGCCGATGCGATTCTCGAAGCGATGGACGCTGGCGTTGAGCTGATAGTTTGCATCACCGAAGGTATTCCTGTGATGGACATGATGCGTGTGAAATCCGCTCTTCAAGGTTCCAAATCCCGCCTCGTCGGTCCGAACTGCCCAGGCCTTGTGACACCGGGACGTGGTGAAAAAAGCCATGGCGGTTGTCGCATCGGCATCGCACCGGGCTACATCCACAAACGCGGCAACGTCGGCGTGGTTTCTCGTTCCGGCACACTCACTTACGAAGCGGTTTTCCAACTCACTCAAATGGGTTACGGCCAGAGCACCTGCGTCGGAATCGGTGGTGATCCAATCAACGGCACCAACCACCTCGACGTGTTGAAAATGTTCAACGAAGATCCTGAAACCGAAGCGATCATCATGATCGGTGAAATCGGTGGTAACGCAGAAGCTGAAGCCGCACGTTGGGCAAAAGACAACTGTAAGAAACCAATCGCTGGTTTCATCGCCGGTGCAACCGCACCTCCAGGACGCCGCATGGGCCACGCCGGTGCCATCGTTGGGGGTGAAGAAGATACCGCAGCAGCGAAGAAAAAGATCCTCGCAGAATGCGGCATCGCCGTCGCCGAAACCCCAAGCGACATGGCGTCTACGCTCATGATGCGCTGGGGCAAGTGATCTAGCGCCGCAGGCTTTGGACTGCTGGGATCATTCCCAGCTTTCACGTCGTGTGTCGATTATCAGAGCGTTAGGTAACAACCTGTTTCTCCGTTTCTCACCATCAACCCAAAAGCTGCGGATCACCGCAGCAGTCCAAAGCCTACGGCGGAATTGCTTTTCAATTGAATGTTACCCTGTTATATCAGAGTCATGACCAATCCCCCCTGGCCACATGCACCTCCGCATTGGTTGTTTAACGAAGGCATCTATTTCGTGACAGCCTCCACCTATCACCGCGAAAAACTTTTCGATTCACCCGAGAAACTCGATTCGGTTACTCGCTTGCTCATAGAAACCGCTGATCGATTTGGATGGAGCCTAAGTGCATGGGCAGTATTTTCGAATCATTATCATTTTCTCGCTGAGTCACCTGAAGGTAATGGCGAATCCCTTCGAGAATGGCTTTCCGAATTTCATCGGAGTTCAGCGATCCAGATCAATCAAATTAACGGCAGTGAAGGAAAGAGGATATGGATGAACTTCAGAGAAAGCCTGATTACCCATCAGATATCACTTCTAGCGCGCTTGAAGTATGTGAATGAAAATCCGGTTAGACACGGGTTGGTCGATGTGGCTACGAATTATCGCTGGTGTAGTGCAGCGTGGTTTGAAAAATCTGCGCCCAAGAGTTTTCGGAAAAGTGTTGAGCGATTCAAAACAGATCGAATTAATATTGAGGATAATTTCTAAAGCGCCGCAGGCTTTGGACTGCTGGGATCATTCTCAGCTTTCACGGCGTGTGTCGATTATCAGAGCGTTAGGTAACAACCCGTTTCTCCGTTTCTCACCATCAACCCAAAAGCTGCGGATCACCGCAGCAGTCCAAAGCCTCCGGCGGAAAGATCTAGCGTCGCAGGCTTTGGACTGCTGGGATCATTCCCAGCTTTCACGGCGTGTGTCGATTATCAGAGCGTTAGGTAACAACCCGTTTCTCCGTCTACCGCAGCGGCCCAAAAGCCTGCGGCGAATGATTCAGTGACTCGCATGATGAATCGCGAGCAATTTCACCAATAGATCTTCAATAAATTCGAGAGGGATTTGGTTTGGTCCGTCGGACATCGCATTTGCGGGATCGGAGTGGACTTCCATGAACAGGCCATCGAGTCCGGTGGCGACTGCAGCACGAGCGAGAACCGGTGCGAGTTCGCCATCTCCGCCGGTGGCGCCACCGAGTCCGCCGGGGCGTTGCACGGAATGGGTGGCATCGAAAATCACTGGGATACCTTCTTTGCGCATGATGTGGAGCGATCGCATATCGACCACCAAATTGTTGTATCCAAAGGTCGTGCCGCGTTCGGTGATGAGGAAGCGATCGCAACCAAACGCACGCATTTTATCGGCGATGTTCACGCAGTCCCACGGTGCGAGGAACTGACCTTTTTTCACGTTCACCACGCGACCGGTTTTTGCCGCGGCTTCGAGAAGATCAGTTTGGCGGCAGAGGAAAGCGGGGATTTGGAGGAGATCGATGTATTCCGAGGCGATTTCAGCCTGCTCGGCGGTGTGGATGTCGGTTGTGACGGGGACTTTGAGTTCTTTGGAAATTTCGCTGAGGATGCGGCAGCCTTCGACAATTCCCGGGCCGCGGAAGGAGTTCACGGAAGTGCGGTTGGCTTTATCGAAAGACGCTTTAAAAACGAAAGGGATTCCCGTGCGATCCGCGATTTCTTTAAGTGAATGAGCCATTTCCCAAGCGAAAGTTTCCGACTCAAGCGCGCACGGGCCGAGGATGAAAAAGGGGATAGGTCCACCGACGGGGACTTGGGCGATTTGAAATGGGGTGAATGATTTCATGAGATTAAGCTTCGGAATCGTTGAGGACGGTTTTGTAAAGAGGGATGAGGTTTTTTAGGGCAGTATCAATGAGCTTGGTTTCGTGCTCAGTGAGGTTTCCAGAGGTTTTGTTTTTCATCATGCCGAGGGAATCGATCACGGATTTTGCGGCACGGAGGTTCACAGATTTCTCGCCAGTCGCAGGATTTGGGATCTGGCCGAGAAATAAACCGGCGTTTTGAGCTTGGAGCAGGATGAATTCGTTGAAGCGAGGATCGGCTTCGGTAGGACTAGGCATAGCTGGAGAATCGGTTCCTGAGCCGCGGGAAGCAAGTTCGGAAAATCAACAGATCAAAAATGCAATGCTTGACGAGGTTCACCATGGATTCCTACCCTCCGCAAGTGATGAAGTCGCGGTGACCCCATCTCAAATCAGATAAATCTTTAGCAAACTGTAACTGTGGAACTCCAAGATATCCGAAATATTGTGGAATTGATGAACGAGCACGGGCTCACCGATTTCGACCTATCCAAAAAGGATTTTCATCTCAAACTCAAGAAAGGCCCTGATATGGATGCTCTGAGCGGGCTGCTCGCCAGCATGCCACGTGCAACGGCGCAAGCCGCACATCTTCCAGCCGCTGCACCAGCAGGAGCAGCAGCTGCTGCCGCCGCGGCCGAAGGCGCAGAAATCACTTCGCCTATGGTCGGAACTTTCTATCGCAAGCCCGCACCAGACGCACCGAACTTCGTAGAAGTCGGCTCAACGGTTTCCGAAGGAGAAACTCTTTGTATTATCGAAGCGATGAAAGTCATGAACGAGATCAAAGCCGAGCGCTCTGGCACGATCTGCGCGTTGGTTGCAACGGATGGTAATCCAGTGCAATACGGCGACGTTCTGTTCCGCATTAAATAATTTCCTCCCTTCATCGAAATGTTCAAACGAGTCTTGGTAGCTAACCGTGGCGAGATCGCCCTGCGAATCATCCGTGCTTGTCGTGAGCTCGGTGTGGAATCTGTGGCAGTCTATTCCGAAGCGGATGTCGATTCCATGCACGTCCAACTCGCTGATGAGGCGGTGTGCATCGGGCCAGGCCCGAGTAAAGATAGCTATTTGAAACCGGATCGCATCATTGCTGCTGCGGAAATCACCGGTGCAGATGCGATTCATCCGGGTTACGGCTTCCTTTCAGAAAACGCACGCTTCGCGGATATCTGCGAATCTTCCGGCATCGTTTTCATCGGGCCATCTGCAGATGTCATTCGCATGATGGGCGACAAAGCCACCGCTCGCGCCACCGCAGTTGCGAATGGAGTTCCCATCACACCCGGCTCAGAAATCATCAACGATCCCGATCAAGCTTTGGCGAAGGCGAAAGAAATCGGCCTCCCAGTCATGATCAAAGCCACCGCTGGTGGGGGTGGACGCGGGATGCGTCCGTGTTTCAAAGAAGAAGAATTTAAATCATTGTTCCAGGCTGCTTCTAACGAAGCGATGTCCTGCTTCGGCAATGGCGATTGCTACTTAGAAAAACTGGTGCTCAATCCGCACCACATTGAGTTTCAAGTTATTGCGGACGCACATGGAAATTTCATCCACCTCGGCGAACGCGATTGCTCGATGCAACGCCGCAACCAGAAGATCATCGAAGAATGTCCTTCGCCATTGATCTCGCCAGAAATGCGCGAGCGCATGGGTAAAGCATCCGTTTCCTTAATCAAAGCGATCAACTACCAGAACGCAGGAACCATCGAATACCTCGTCGATGAAGCGGGTGAGAATTTCTACTTCATGGAAATGAACACTCGGATCCAAGTTGAGCATCCCGTGACCGAAGAAGTCATGGGCTGCGAGCTGATCAAGGAACAGATCCGCGTTGCTGCCGGTGAGCCGCTTTCACGCCACGTGTTGCAAGCTAGCCCACGCGGTCACTCGATCGAGTGCCGTATCAACGCGGAAGATCCTTACAACAAGTTCATGCCAAGCCCCGGCACAATCACGCTGTGGTACGCTCCGGGTGGAAAAGGCGTCCGTGTTGATACCCACGTTTATTCCGGCTATTCCGTGCCTCCTTACTACGACTCGATGATCGCGAAGCTCATCGTCACCGGTGCAACTCGTGAAATAGCCATTGCCCGCATGAAGCGTGCACTTGGTGAGTTCATGATCAAAGGCATCAAGACGACCATCCCGTTCCAACAAGAAATTCTCAATCATCCAGATTTTGAGAACGGAACCTATGACATCGGTTGGGTGGGTCGTTTCCTCGAGGAAAAAGGTCTGTGAACCAAGAGCAACGAAGATCAACACTCGCTCACGCGTGCCTCTACGGAATCGTTGATTTTGGTTACGTCGCTCCAAGCGATGTCGCAAAAGTCACGCAGCAACTTCTAACAGGCGGAGCAGACGTGATCCAGCTACGCGCGAAAGGTGCGGAGATGGATCAGATTATCCAAGCCGCAAAACAAATCATCCCGCTGTGTAAATCGGCGGGTATTCCCTTTATCTTGAACGACTTTCCAGAGCTCGCCGTCGATCTCGGAGCAGATGGCGTTCACATTGGACAAGACGATGGATCGATCTACGATGTTCGCCGTAGTATTGGCGAAAACATGTTACTCGGCCGCTCCACGCATAGCTTGGAACAAGCACGTAAAGCGATGGATGACGGCGCGGATTACATTGGCTTCGGCCCCTTGTTTCCCACCCCCACCAAAGCTGGCCGACCCGCGATTGGCTTGGAAGAAGTTACAAAAATGGAAACCGAGGTCGGCCAATTT
>JBILMI010000225.1:0-2879 GCA_044375585.1 Luteolibacter sp. | reverse complement strand
CTCTCACAATCCAAAATCCAAATCATCCAAGGCTCTTACAAAACTCCTCAAATGCTTTGAGTTCATCTTCGCCAGCGACTCCTGCCACAATATGTCCTGCAAGGCTACGAATCAAAAATTCATCTTCTGGTTTCAAATCTAATCTTTTGATCATGATCCGAGCGATTGCCGCAAATGTGTTGCCGTTGTAATTCGTGAAAGGGGCAATTTTATGACACTTTCGACAAATTTCCACCGCCTCAAAAAGACTTATCTCTTGCTGACAGTTAGTTTGCCAAAGTTCCTTTCCGAGGTCATGTCCATCACTCGTCGGCCCGTGGTGTGCTGATTTATTTGCGCAAAGAATCTGATTTTGCGCGGTAACAAAATCCCAAGAAAAGGGTTCTAGCCATTTATCCCTGTAGGTCATCGCGCATCGGCTTCTACTCTCTTATTGGCATCGCTCTTGAGCTTTATTAACTCCTCGACTCCAACGCTTTTCAAATAACCTTTACCTGTTTTGGAATAGATAGGATCTGCAGCAAACCGATCTTGAATTTCCAGAGCCTCTTTCATCACTTCCTGGAACAAAGGATCATTCGAAAATTTTTCATTCACTTTTATTTCTTTATTCATACTTCAATTTACCTCACGACTACATTCCTGACAATATACAAAATAACCACTCCCAAGATCACACACCAAGGTATCCAGACCGTTTGAGCCACACTCATACCGTCACCGCTTCTCAATCGCCACAATGGTAACATCGTCCATCTGCGCACCCTCACCTGAAAATTTTTCCACAGCTTCCTGCACGCGTTTCACTATCTCTTCAGCTCCCAACACCGCTGATTTGCAAAACACTTCAGACAAGCGTTCCATCCCGAATTCCTCTTCATCTACATTCATCGCCTCCTTCACACCATCGGTGAAAAATAACACACAGTCACCCGATTCCAGCTCCACCACGCAGTCCTCGGTCACTCGTTCAAAAACCTCACCTTGATCGATACCAAGCGCCAAGCCTCTCGGACGAATTACCTCTGCCGTTCCAGTCGCTTTGCGGAAGACCAAAGCCGGATCATGTCCCGCTCTCGCAAAAACCATACGTCCCGCTTCTGGATCTAGCACTCCGTAATTCATACTAATGAACATATCCTCTCGGATATCGGGAAACAAATATCGATTCACCGTCGCCATCACCTTGCTCGGCGATTCATGACTCAATGCCACTGCGCGCAGCAAACTCCGGCACATTGCCATCAATAACCCTGCGGCAACTCCTTTACCTGAGACATCCGCTACCACGACTCCGTATTTCCCATCATTCAGTTCAATGTAATCGTAATAGTCTCCGCTAATAATGCGTGCTGCCAAGTTCATCCCATGAAGACGGAATCCCTTCACCTTCGGATCGTCCTGAGGTAACAACACGCGCTGCACTTCTCGCGCATTATGCAGTTCACCTTCAATCGCCTTCTTCGCATTCGCTTCACGGTGAATCCGCGCATTACCGATCGCGAAGGCTGACTGCTCAGCCACTGATCGGAATACTGCGAAATCATTCACTGAAAAATCTCCTTCGCTTTTCAGCTTCGCAACCGCCAACACCCCGATCTCCTGGCCCGCGTATCGTAAGGGAGAAATCATCACCGTCACATTAGGGACCTCCTGCTTAACATACATTTGCAACACTCCATGTTCACTGAGATCCTCAATATGAATGGCCTCCGCCGATCCGAATGCACGGCCTAGCAGACCCTCCCCCACTCTAATTCTATCCAAATTCAAGTGACTCACGACCACACGCCCATCTTGCTTTGCATCAGCTAAAACCTTCTCTGATAAATTAATCAACGGTGGACATAGCTCTGAAACATATGCAGGAACCAAAAATTTCGAAGCTCCCGTGGGATAATAAATCACCCCTCCGCTTGCGCCAACGACATCGACAATACCCTCCACAATCGTCCGCGATAAAGATACATCGGTCGGCTCCTCGCCGATCGCAATCCCAAGATCGTGCAGGAAATGAAACATCCGCTCCTCTTCGCCTGAGAGAGCTTTTAAAACTTGCTTGAGACGCTTTGCGCGCTTGCGCTGGTTGTTCAGTGCTAAAATTAGAGCAACACCCAACAAAGAGGAAAGCCCTATCAATGCTAAGCACAAATACTGAATCATCCCCATCAGCTAGGTTGCCTTGTTTTCTCCGTCAACTCGTCCTCTAACAACTTCACCACCCCAGCAAATTTCTTCTCATTACTTTCGTTCGCGCGTGATAAAATCTCATGTGCCTCCAAGACATGCTTGGTATGCATCACCGTTCCAGCCTTCACTCCTGCTAATTTCGCTTTGAGTAAATCTCGAACTTTATCCTCAAGTCCACTCCACTCCCTATCCTGCTGATTAATCTCCATCAAAAAATCCAATCCCAAATCCTCCAACGAATGGCAACTTTTCTGACTTGCGGCTGTTACTTGTAGCTTTCCACCACATTCTGAAATCCTCGCAGCCATCCCCGCTAAGGTGCCCATGAAGGTCGAATCCATCCCCGTGCATGCTTCCAAATCAATCACCAACCGCACCGCACCGGCCCGAATCCGCGCATCGCCAAACTCCTTCATCGCCAGGCTGTTTAAAAAAGAACCCTTGCCCTCACAGCGTATCCAGCTGAATCCCTCAAATTTCCCGACTTTTATTGATGAATCTTTAGTCACAAACTCAATGCCGCTGTTGAACGACCAATTGACGGAAAACTAACTACGCCTTCGCAAACGGTCAAACTATTCCATCAAGCTTAATCCATTAAATAATCATCACAAAAAAACCATGAAATCCCGCTACATCATTCTCGTTCCTATCATCCTACTGGCTTTATTACTTATTCCACTGGTGAT
>JBILMI010000066.1:0-11047 GCA_044375585.1 Luteolibacter sp. | reverse complement strand
CATTTGGTTTCACCTCCAAAACGGGAAATCTCAAAATCAACGGCCACGAAACCCACGATCTCAGCCGAAATCCAGCTTCCTGAAATCGCATGGAAACTCTGCTTTCAAGGGCCGTGGCTGAATGCATTAGAAAAAGGCCACGCAGCCATCTGCTTGAGCAGCGCCGATCATCCTCCAACACCTGCCGATCGACGCATCACCACCTGGCTCATTTCCCAAAAACAAACATCCAACACCACCATCCAGCTAGCTCTGAATGCAGAAAAGCTCGCGGAATTCCTCACACTCGCTCGAAGCCATCCCGACATCACTAGCCCCGAAGGCTCTCTCACCATCGAGACACGCACCCAACTCCATATCACCGATTGCACGCTTTCTGGCGAAACTATCCAGCTCATCCCAGGGGCAGATAAGATTTCCAAAATCGGCAACACATTTTGGAATCTCTCACCAACATTCATCGCCCAGATCGGAAATGGCGAACTCTCACCAGCTATCCTGCCCGTTCTCAACTCCCTCAGCGCCGGGAAGCCGATATCCATCGAAACTCGCGTATTTCTCCGAGAACTCGATAAATTGCAGGGCTTCATCGATTTCAGCGCGTCGGATTGGTTCGAATCGCTTCAGTTCATTTCAGCCGATCCGCAGTTCCAATTGACTCTTTCTGGCAACGATTCCCGCCTCCACGCAACTTTTCACACAAGTTATTCACAACCGCTTCCCACGCTCGATGGAACCCGCCTGATTTCAAGGAATTCCCACGCAGAAAGCCTCGCGAAACGCCAAATTTCACAACTTTTCTCCCCCATTTCCGAAACCTCATACGAGCTAAATAACCCAGATCTAATCCGCGACTTTCTAACTCGCCAACTCAGCAAACTCCCACCGAATTGGCAGATTGAACTCACGCCATTCATTCAAAAACTCGCCTCTTCCTACATAGTCATATCACCCCGTATTGAGATCATTTCCTCCACCGATCAATCCCTCGATTTTAATCTCAGCTTTCACAACGAAAGCGGCGAAACCATCCCCGCCGCCGAGATCCGACGCCTGCTTAGATCCAAAAAATCCTCGTCAAATCAACGAATCATCATCTCCGACGATATCGAGGATCTCATCGATCCATTGTTTGAAGATCTCGATATTCAGCAGCAAAACGGTCGTTTTATAGCAAAGCAAGCTAACGCTGAAATCATCCTTGAGATGAGTAACATATTGAGACAATCAAGCTTTCTTAATAAAACGGAAAATTGTCCACAAGTTATTAACAATCATTTAGTTAACGTTACGCCACGGGCTTATCAAGTCGCCGGATATTCTTGGCTAATTCATTGTCTCAAAAGATTTGGCGGCGCACTCCTAGCAGATGATATGGGATTAGGTAAAACGTTACAAACGATCGTTTGCGTGGAGCACTTTTTCTCAACTTATTCACAACCCTCTCCAGTCCTCATCGTCGTAACCACATCGTTACTGGGAAACTGGAAAGCTGAGTTTAATCGCTTTGCTCCGCACCGACGCATCGTCACGCTACACGGAGCTCAGAGAGATAAATTGAGAGATCAGATCGAGCCAATGGATGTAGTCCTGACCACCTACGCCACCCTTGCCCGTGACCTCGCTTGGCACCTCCGCCAACATTACTCCATCGCCGTAATCGATGAGGCCTCGCTCATCCGCAACCCCGATACAGATCACTCGAAAGCCGTGGCTAAAATCAACGCCACGTATCGAATTGCCCTGACCGGAACTCCCGTGGAAAACTCGGCCCGAGACCTATGGTCCATCTTCCGTTTCATCCAGCCCGGCTGGCTCAGCTCCCGCAAAGATTTCCAAGAACGCTACGAAATCCCACTCAAAGCCCCCGAAACCCAATCCCGCACAGCGACCCTCCTCCGTCTCAAAACCTCCCCTTTCACCCTAAGACGTACAAAAAGCGAGGTAGCGCCTGATCTGCCATCGAAAATCATCATTGACGAATTCTGCACACTGTCCCGTGACCAAGAATCTACCTACCGCGAAATCCAAAAACAAGGCCTGCGTCTAATCGATGAAATACGCTCCTCCGGCCAAACCGCAGCAGCTCGCATGCAGCAACTCACTACCCTCCTGCGCCTTCGCCAGAGCTGTTGCGACCTTGCCTTATTCGATTCTGAAAAGCTCAGCGCATTACCTATCCCGCGTAGATCCGCTAAATTGGAGCGATTACTTGAAATCTCAGAGACATCCATCGCCGCTGGCAGCCGCATACTGGTTTTCTCCCAATTCCAGAAACAACTCGTCGAGATCGGCAAAGCACTCGATGAAATCGGCATCACATCCATACGCCTCGACGGTCAGACCCGCAATCGCCAGGCATTGGTCGATCACTTCCAATCACCCGAAGGTCCACCGGTTTTTCTCATTTCTCTCAAAGCCGGTGGATATGGCCTAAACTTAACCGCCGCAGACATCGTAATCCACTTCGACCCATGGTGGAACCCGGCCGCCGAAGATCAAGCAACCGACCGAGCTCACCGGATCGGACAAACCAAACCCGTCACCGTATTTCGCCTCCTGACCCGCAATACTGTCGAAGAAAAAGTCGTCCGACTCCAAACTACCAAAAAAGCCTTGGCCGATTCCCTCAACGAATCCCTAAGCCCAACCGACGCACCCGCGTGGAATACTGAGGAGATTGAGAAACTGATCAGTGAGTGAAACTTTAAAATTTAAACTCTAAACCTAAAATTCATACTGCGGTCTTTCAATTCATTCCTTTGCGTTCATCAGCATCCTTTGCGTCTTTGCGTTGAAAATCTTTCCTGAAAGCATTTTCCTTCCCAACCCTTACCTAACCTCGCTAATTTCAAAACATGTTTAAAGAATTCAAAGAATTTATCATCAAAGGCAACGCCATCGCGCTTTCCGTCGGTGTAATCATTGGAGCAGCGTTCGGAAAGGTAGTAACAGCATTTACCACCGGAATCGTGGAGCCTCTATTACAAGCTGTGGGTGGAAATCCTGACATCTCCCTGAAGATCTGGATTTTCGATATCGGCATCATTCTCAGTTCTCTGATCTCGTTAGTTATCTCAGGTGCGATCCTATTCTTCGTTTTTATAAGACCCATGAACAAACTCATGCACAAAGAGGCACCGCCCGCCCCTGCTCCAGCTCCTTCTAACGAAGAACTTCTCCTCACCGAGATCCGCGACCTCCTCGCAAAAAAATCTTAATCTTCGACTCTCCACCATTCAAATGAACCTCCTCAACATTCTCAGACGCAAAGCCCGCGCATCTCTCAAAGAACTGGCCGATCTAACCAGCTCCAGTGAATCCGATGTCGCCGAAAAAATTTCCGCATGGGAAAAAAATCGTACGATTCTCGGTTATCATGCAGTCACTAACCAAGAAGCGATCGGTGATACTTCGGTATCCGCTTTCATCGAAGTCCGCCTTACGCCAGAACGCGGGGGTGGCTTTGATCGTCTCGCGATGAGAATCGCTCGATTCGACCAAGTCGTTTCCTGCTACCTAGCTTCTGGTGGTTATGATCTTCTTGTCGTTGTTGAAGGACACGATCTCCGCGAAGTTGCTCGTTTCGTTTCTGAAAAACTCTCTTCCTTGGATGGGGTTCTTTCCACCGCCACTCATTTCCGACTCAAAACCTATAAGGAAAATGGTTTCCTCTTCGAGCAAGAGCCCGAAACCGAACGCCTCTCAGTTTCTCCGTAACTTTATATCCGTCGGATTGGTCAGATCTACCGAATCAGACGAATTTGGGCAGAGTCTCCCATGAAAATTCCACATCTCACACCTTACCTGCCGGATCACATTCAGCAGTCAAAAGGTCTTCGGGAGTTTATCTACTTTGGATTCAAACAAGCATGGGCCTGTATCTTTGGGGGCCTATTGCTCTTTGGAATTTCAGGAACAGGATTGTGGTTCCCTGAAATCGGCATTTCACGCTACGACTTTCTTTTCATCTACGCGCTGTCCATTCAGGCATGTCTCTTACTTTTCAAACTGGAGAGCTGGCGCGAAGTTGGTGTCATTCTTTTGTTCCATGGCATGGCCACAGCGATGGAGCTTTTTAAAACTTCCGATGGAATCGGCTCTTGGAGCTATCCGGAACATTCTTTGCTACGCCTCGGCAACGTGCCTTTGTTTACTGGTTTCATGTATTCCGCAATCGGCTCTTACATGGCACGTGCTTGGCGGATCTTTGATTTCAAGTTTACTCACTTTCCACCGCTATGGCTCGCAGGAGCCATAGCGATTCTCGCTTACGCGAATTTCTTTACCCATCATTATCTCATTGATCTCCGTTGGCCGTTGATCGCGGTTGGAGTCGTTGCATTCTATCGCACACACATCTATTTCACACCGAAGTCAATGACGCTACGAATGCCTTTACTGTTAGGCTTCTGTCTCGTTGCCTCATTCATCTACCTCGCCGAAAACCTCGGAACTCTCGCGCGCGCCTGGCAATACCCAGGGCAAGAGCAAGGCTGGAAACCCGTACATTTTTCCAAATTCACAGCATGGTATCTCCTCATGCAGCTTTCGTTCATTCTCATCTACTCACTTAGACAACTTGAACATCGGTTAGGAAAGAGAAGAGTGATTCATCATCTGACAGATCAGTCAGATCCGACGAATTAGACAGATCTGTCCAATCTCAGCCAATCTCCTAATCCAAAATCCTAACCTCATCCGCTTGAACCAAGCCTTCGAGCTTTCCATCCGTATCGACCATCAACTCTCCCGCCGATCCTATCCCACGGACGATTCCTTCGCGTCGTTGATCTGCAATAAGATAGGAAACCAAATGACCTGTTAACGCACAGCGCTCACGAATGGACTTCAAAGAATCCGCGTATCCTTGATTGATTCGGTCTGCATAACAACTCAATCGAACCACAACCTCATGCAAAACCTCTGCTCTGGAATACACACGACCGGTTTGTTCACCCAGAGAAGTTGCAGCTAGTTCATCGGGAAAGCTTCTGGAGTTGATGTTGATCCCTATCCCGATAATTACGAAATCCTTGCCCGCTTCAACAAGGATGCCCGCAATCTTTTTTTCGCCGACCCGCACATCGTTCGGCCATTTGATTTCTGAGAGCGGAACATAATTTTCTAACGCCTCCGCCACCGCCAAACCCGCCACCAATGAAAGCCGATGCCATAGAGCTTTCGGTGCGATGGGTTTGAGCAATATCGAGAACGCAAGATTCTCTCCTTTAGGTGAAATCCATACCGCACCGCGCCGACCCCTACCCGCTGTTTGCTCTTCCGCTACCAAGACTAAACCCTCGCCCATACCTTGTTCGGCTAATTTACGTAGCTCGTCATTCGTAGACCCGACTTGCTCCCGCCACAACAAGCGAAACGGATCCGGCAACTGGGAAGCGATGTCACTAAATTCATTCATTCTACAGGAACAAAATCCAAACCAATATCCAATGCCGGAGCTGAGTGAGTGAGTGCTCCCACAGAAATGAAATCGACGCCTGTCTCAGCAATGTCACGCACCGTATTTAGATTCACCCCACCACTTGCTTCTAGACGGATCTTCGTATTCTTCTTACCCAGTGCAACGGCCTCTCGCAGATCAGCAAGAGACATATTATCTAATAAAATATAATCCACCCCCTCGAGTTTCAGAAAATCTGCCACTTGTTCCAAACGATCTGCCTCAAGCTCAACTTCGACATTTGGCTTTTCCGATTTAAGCAATCGAATCGCCGCTTGCAGTGATTCCAAACTGCCCTCTGCAGCGAGATGATTATCTTTCACCATCGCACGGTCATACAAACCCATGCGGTGATTAGTCCCGCCACCATCAAGCACTGCCTGTTTTTCCAGAGAACGATAACCTGGAGTGGTTTTACGAGTATCCAGAATTCTCGCCCGCGTGTGCTTGACCTCATCGACATAACGAGCCGTCAAAGTTGCAACACCAGACAAACGTTGCAGGAAATTCAACGCCGTGCGTTCAGCTGTGAGAATGGAACGCGCTTTCCCTGCCACGCACATCAGTAATGCTCCCTCTCCAACTCGACTACCATCCTCCACCAAGACCTGAACCTCTAAAGTCGGATCAACCTCAGAAAATACCTTTTCTGCAATAGACACCCCCGAAACCACGCCCTCATGACGAACCGATAAAAATGCCCTGGCCATTTTGTCCTCGGGAATAAAATAAGCTGACGTAACATCGCCATCACCGATATCTTCCTCTAAAGCCATCCTAATTAATTCGTGGGACATGATAGAGTCTTAAGTGTTTTTGATAACGGTGGAAATTTGAAAATGAAACTATTCCCCCATCACCGTCACAGCAATACTTCTATGATGGGCTTGGCGGCGGTGTTCGAAGATAAAAATTCCCTGCCATGTCCCTAAAGTCATACGCCCGTGGTGCACGGGAATGACTTCCGAAGATCGCGTTAGCACCATGCGGATATGACTTGGCATATCATCGGGACCTTCGAGGGTGTGAACAAAATCAGGATCTTCTTCACGAACTAATCGATCAAACCATCTTTCCAAATCCCGACGTGCGCTGGGATCGGCATTTTCCATGAGAATCAAACTCGCACTGGTATGTCGCAACAACACGGTAACCTGACCCGATGCGATTCCTGAATCGCTCACAATGCGCTCAATTTCATAGGAAATCTCGTAAGTTCCCTTACCTCGAGTCAGGACACTGAATTCGGCAGTATGAACTTTCATCAGCTATTTAGGTGCTAGTTTTGTTAACGTTTCTGCAGTCGCGACATTTAAGAAGCGGACCCGCTTAGTTGATATTCTTCCAACACTAAAAAATCGATCCTTCGTATTCGCTTTCATGTTCTGAACTCGCTGATTTGCCTCGGCAGTGAATTTCTCGGCGGCGGTTTCGTTTTGAAATTCAACATCCCAAATCAAACTCGATGAAGTCTCTCCGTCGGCAAACAACAAATACCCATCTCGCGACCAATCACGTGCCAACTCTTCAGCCATACCTACATCACCTGACTCTTCTAACCACAATCTTAATCCCAAATAACCCGCACTCTCTGTAAGGAAAATTTCGTGATCTATCTTCGGTAAATCCATTTTTCCACCACGGACCTCCTCTTTAGGATAAGTCAGATTATAAGTCGTTTGTGGAAGATTTCTCATCACTTCTGAAAAAGCCTTCTCGCCCTTCACATATTGCGTATCAGCCAACGCTCTACCGGAAGTTACTTGATAGGTCCTCAACCCTTGAATGAAGAGGGGTAGCGATAACATCAATCGCTCGGCTGAACTGTTTTCGTTCATAGGCATGAAACCTATGTTACGTGCACTGTCGGAAAAAAACCTCGATTCTGCTCCGGCTGCCGCACCTGCATGCAAAGCCTCACGAGCTCTTGCCGCATCATCTCCAGGGTAACTCACAGACTCAGGAAAATGCTGGTTCAACAAAATACGCACCAGCAAGCCAATCATCGCGGCCTGATCTGGAATATTTTTCAAATCGAACCGATCCGTCACCCAACCCTCACCCACTTGTTCATCAAACCATGAAAGTGTACCAACCGATTTTACTGAGACTAGCTGATCAAGTAACTTATCATCAACAGCCAACCAGCCGATACGTTGATACGCCTCTTGCCTGTCTTCAATTCCATGAGGACCGTGGCGACTTTCTAATGCTGCTTCAATTCGATACCCAAGCTCCTCGCTAGCCACTCGATGAATCACTGGATTTGATATAAAATTTAATCCGTAATCTTTTTCGATCTTAGAAATCAATTCTTGAGGAACAGAAACCTCACCTCCTCCTTGGGTGAGCGAGCGTAGAGAATCATTTTCATGCTTAAGTAATTCAATCTCTTCCTCAGCTATGCGGAGTTGATTCTCTAAACCCTCAAATGATGACGAATCCGCATTTGGTGATTTATTGCCACGATGCATCCACCCACTTGCACCAATTGCAGCACCAATCAACAAAGTGAGTAACTGTTTATCAGATATCATCACAGAGAAATTTATCGCCCATGAGGAGCTCTAAAAGGATCCGAATCAAGCGCTGAAGGAGTTCCAAAAACATCCTCAGCATCCTTACCAGGAATCAATGTGATCACGATGGGAGCACTGCGATTTCCCAACGCATCATAAGAATAGATAAATCGACGTACTGGCATTTCATTACCCGTTTTCGGATCAATTCGTTTAGCTCCTAAATCAAACATTCGCTCTTCAACCAGCCTACCATCGTTCTTATTATAGCCGTAACCAAATTTATATAATTTGTTACCATCACCATCGGAAATTATGCACCCTGTAGGGTTTCCATTCTTATCCATCCGGTAAATCGTCACCATAATACAGGTGCCATTAGCACTAAATGTCCGCTTTGTAAGAGTTCGGTTATCTTCACTGCGGATGAAAATCGCACGTGATCCATCATTGTGCCGCAAAACTCGAACGTTGGGACCATCTACCGAATCAAATCCAGCTTCGTCTGCATTTACTGAAAGCACCGCGAAGGCACATATCATCAAAAGTCGCATCAATTTCATATGTTTATTAAAACTTGGTAACCCTATCACAGCAAGAATCGTTTCACTGCCTCACGCTTGAGGCGTAATTCCCGCCATTCATTGACTAACCGGCTGGCTTCAATAATTCCACAACCGGCGGGTAAAGCTACTTCATTATTTTGCCACCATAAACCTCTGATCGCAACCACGGCCTCAAAAGCCCCGTGATCCCAGACTCCAAACGGGGCACCAAATTCAACCGGACAACCCAGACGCTTTCGCCACTCACTCAGCATAGCCATCGTATGGTGTGTGCGCGGTAACGGACCTAAAGCAGGAGTTGGATGTAATCTGCGTAGTAACCAATGAGGTTCTTGTTGGGATTCTAATTTTACGGAGATTTCAGTGAGGAAATGTATGATTGACCCAAGACGCATCACGACTCGTTCCTTGCGATCCATTTGTCCAAGATCAAGCAGCTTCGCAACTAATGTCTGCGCCACGTATTCGTGCTCACGAATTTCTTTTTCATCCACCCCAAACACAGCTTCATCCTCCTGCCTCGCTGTTCCAGCAAGTGCCATAGTCTCCAAGTGCTGGCCGCGCATTGAAAGCAATAGCTCCGGAGTTGCACCAGCGAAGCCAGAATCAGCTTCTACCCAACCATACGCATGCAGAGGAGGACGCTGCGCAGCTATCGCAGCGATGATTTTTTGACTTACTGAATGACTCCCCCTTACCTTCCCGCGTTCAGTGACCACTGGAACGGTTTTCTCAATCATCCCCTGTCCAATGCAACTCATGATTTCTTGAAACACCATTGAGAACGAATCAGGATCCATATTTTCCCAATCGATTTTTAGCTTCTCTGAGTTATCAGAGAACTTTTCTTGAAACTGCTGCGAGGTAAGAAACTCAACTTTTTGCGGAATCTGCCATGGCTTTTCTCCCATTTCAAAGAAGCTGCACTTAAAAAATGCCACGCCAGATTCAGGTGGAGCATCCGCTTCGCTAAAGGGACCATACCCTACCACCACAGTGCCGTCTCTACGGGCAAGCCATGCAATTGTTTCGTTCATCAAATTCATTCAAGCACTACTACCATCCGCAGTGGATTTCAAAACTTTTGGCGGCTCAGGTTTCTGATCGGGTATAATTTTTTTTACAAACTCCATCGGCACCCACCCACGTGTCTGAGTTGCAAAACCCACATAAACCCAGTTGCCACTTTCATAAATCACTTCCGCTAATGACCCCGGTGGAGCATCAATGACTTCAGGCGAAGTTCGTGATGCGTCGGTATGCAAAGCAACTTTATCTCCAACAATCACTGCCTGTTTAGAGAGCGGAGCGAATTGCGCATCATTCGGATAATAATAACAACCTAGCATAGATAAGGTCATAATCAGAGGAGCAATAATCAACCCCACAACTCCACATACCCGCATACGATTTCTTGGACGGGTCGCCAAAAAAAACAAGGCACTGAGTAACAAAATCCAAGCACCTATTTGAAATCCACTATACCAAGTATGTAGCGAAACACGCGCCAATGCGTATTGATAAGCGGGTCGCACCACAGTGATCGAACCATACTTCCGCTCAATGAAACGTAAGTTTTGTCGTGCTTCTGCATGACTGGCGTCACGCGCCAAGGCCCTTCTGTAATAAAGTGCACCATCACCTGGAGAACCCATTCGATATGCCGAGTTTCCAATATTATAAAGTGTATCTGCTGATAGTTGTGAGTAGGGACCAGCATTTAACCAGAGCTTGGCAGCTTCTTCATACTTCGCTGCATCATATGCCTTAATGGCTGCGGCCATCACATCCTCACCTCGCGCTTGCGGTGTAACAAAAGCAAACAACAGTATACCAAAAGCAGCACGCCTTAAAGCTCGTAGCATCTTTTCACGACGCTTCGCAGGCAACTCGGCTTCCTGTTTATCTTTTTGAAAACATAAACGATCGCGCTCTTGAATAATCTCTCCGATTTCACCATCGACCTTATTCACAAGCCACTTTTCTATGAAGCTGCCAGCAGCTCGTAGGAAATCTAAACTGCCACGTCCTTCTGCGATCGTAAGCTGTTGAAAGTCCTTCTTCATCTGCAATTTGGCTTCATCTTTTTCAAGTAAATGCCCATACCGCATCCAAACATATTTGAAGATTAAAATAAGTGCGATAAATGTGAAAATGATTTGCACCACTGTCATAGTAGATCGACTAGCATCTTCTTTCAATAAGCTTCCCGAGTTTAATAACCCCAGAATATCCGTCATACGCTCAACTGGTAGAGGCAATACTTGAGGCGGCCCAGATCCCTCAAAGCCACTTTTTAAAGCAACAGGAGTCATCTTAATTGGAATCGCTTCACTTATTACCGTTTTGTATATTTCCTCTTCTGGATCAAAGTAAACCAAGCGAAACGGAGGAATTGATGTCTTCATTTCCAGTGGGCGAATCAACTGACTGAATGTAACCATTCCATTCAGTTCGCGACGTTCCTCACCACGTTGGCTGGCTGCAGCATCATAGAC
>JBILMI010000065.1:0-11166 GCA_044375585.1 Luteolibacter sp. | reverse complement strand
TGCGGAAACCGTAAAAAATCTGGTCAATAAAATGCGTAAGGAGGGCACTTTTATGGCTGGTGGAGGCGGTAAAAAAAATGCGGGAGGTGGCCGCATGATCGCTTCATTTTATGAGGGAGGAAGACCGGATTTTCGTTCCGGCTTACTGTTAGCCCGCGCCAGCGAGATTCAACAACCCGCTCCGGAAAATCATTTCTTGAGGCTGTTTGGTCAAAGTGACCGACTCGTCTCCGATGCCAATACTTCCGATGGCAGCGTGCCGCAGATGTTGCAACTCATGAACGGTCCAGTTCAGGACGCAGTATCTCATCATTCACTGGTGATGCGTTCCGCCAATCAGCAGTCGGAGACGAACGCTAAGATCAACTCGCTTTACATGAGTTTCCTCAGTCGCAATCCCACCTCAGAAGAAATGAGTAAAGCTCTTACAGCCCTCAAAGAAGGATTGAGCACCCAAGACATTTCATGGGTGTTACTCAACACCCGCGAATTTCTTTTCCTTCAATAACATTTTAACCGCATTCCACATCATGAAATCTGACCATACCAAACTGAACGAAGTGACCCGCCGTATGTTTGTTGAACGCATGGCGAAATCCGCCTTCGGTCTCAGCCTGTTGCCTTATATTTCCGAACTAAGCTTCGCTCAAGAAATTGGCCAAGCCAAGTCGGGTGCTGGGAAAGCTAAGGCGGTCATCATGCTACAGCTTACGGGAGGATTGAGTCAGATCGATAGTTTCGATCCGAAAACTGGCGCATCCAAAGGTCCTGGCTCAGCGGTTAGCACCAAGGCTGGTTATCAGGTTTCATCGTTCCTTCCAGAGATCGCGAAAATTGCCGATAAGATTACGGTGATTCGTAGCATGACGGCAAAAGTGGGAGTCCATGAGCATGCTCAATATTTGATGCGCACGGGTTTTGAAAAACGCGGAACACTGGTGCATCCAACTCTTGGTGCATGGGCACAAAATTTTCTTGGTCCGAGTCACCAGACTTTGCCGAGCAGCGCGTGCGTGAACCGCCCGGCTGATCAGGGTAACGGATTTTTTCCCGCAACCATGAGTCCCCTGCCGATTCTTGATCCCGATGCAGGGCTTCAAAATGCGATCGCCAAGGCGGATTCAGTCGTGATGGAAAAACGTTTATCGCTACTTCACCAGATGGATAGCAACTTCAGCAATGCCATCAATGATCCAAATGTTTCCGCATATAATGATTTTTATGAAAGCACCCTGCGCCTGATGAAGGGTGAAGATTTACAATGCTTCAATCTTGAAAAAGAATCCACTGAGCTGCGCGATAAGTATGGCAGAAATAAATTTGGTCAGGGCTGCTTGCTTGCGCGGCGTTTGGTCGAAGGCGGTGTGCGTTATGTCGAAGTGCAAAGTGGCGGCTGGGACATGCACAAAGATCTCGAGGGCGGCATGGAAGACCGCGGTACGGAGTTTGATACCGCGTTCGCCGCTCTTATTAGCGACCTAGATTCACGTGGCTTGCTCGATAGTACGATGGTTGTCGTAGCAACTGAGTTTGGACGTAAGCCTACATTTGATGGCAGTGGCCGTGGTCACCATCCTTCCGCATTTTCTTGTGCGCTTGCGGGTGGTGGCGCAAAACGTGGCTATGTCCACGGTGCTAGCGATGCAGCAGGCGGTGAGATCGACAGAGACCCAGTCACGGTCGGCGATCTTCACGCAACGGTGGCGCAGGCCTTAGGTTTACCAATTGGAGAAGTGGTGCTCAGTCCAAGCGGACGTCCATTCACGGTCGGCAACAAAGGTAAACCTGTGAGCGATGTTTTTGCTTAGACTTTTGGTAATCGCCTAACCGCGCGCATCGCCGCACAACAGTTCTTCAACCAGCGGAACATCTGCCTCTGCCCAGTTTAAATCTCGGAGTTCTGAGACTTTGCACCAGCGAATTTCCTCGTGTTCGTGGGCATGCGGAGTCCCTTGAATTATTTTACAAAAGAAACCGCGCAGGCGGATCGAAACCGCACCATCGGTCCATTCGACACAGGCTGAAAGCGGCTCCCCAACCCTCACGGTGATGCCGAGTTCTTCTTGAAGCTCTCTAACCAAAGCGGCCTCGGGTGTTTCTCCGACATCCATTTTTCCGCCTGGAAATTCCCACAAACCACCCAAGTGCCGCTCTAGGCCACGGCGACAAGCGAGGAATTCTCCTTCCGTATTTCTGATGATTCCGCAGACGACTTCGAGCATGGGCGCAGGTTCGTTAGAATAGATCTCGTTTCACGAAAACAGGGTCCGCAGGCAAGAATTCGACAATACGGTTTGAATCTCCAAAAGCTCTTCTTCCGTGTTTCCTTCCAATGCTTGTTTCAGAGCAGCGATCAATAGCTGAGGCTGTTGATCAATTTCGATATCGATCGTTTCAGGGAAGTTTGCATCAAGAAGAGTGATCCCAAAATCGTTGGGTTCAATCAGCTCCTCCGCCCAACCAAGGATCGTTTCGATGGGTGACGAGTCAGGAAATCGCTTTTTGATGAGAGCGAGTATATCGGCTTGATTCTGCACGTTCATCAGCAGCGCGAGGAAAAATCGATGCTCTGGATTGACGATGAAATGACGCATCTGAGTGATCGTTTCCCGGCGAAGGCTTTCCGTCAGCGTAGCGTGAACGCCCATTGCAAGCTCGCCGTGTTTTTCCTGAAACGTCGTGAAAATCACATCCCACTCATCGATTTCTTTCAGGTATGGCATGGCGTGGCGAAGCATGTTGAAGCCGCGTTCAAAATCCAAACGCTCCATCATTTCATTGATGTAAGTTGCGTAGTTGGGATCATGGGTCGTTTCGAGCACATCGATCAATTGCTTACGGCGCGCAGTTAGAGGATCCGCGTGAAGCGGGTTGATCGCGATGTGAGGAGGAAGGTAATTGTATTGCGGTCCCGTGCCAGGATCGTGATGAGTGCGAACCACCAAAGTGACGGAAGGAGTATCGAGATGGAAAAGCGAGTGAATGCATTCGCGACCCGAGGTGATCGGGATCGTGCTTCCAGTTTCTAACAACTCGACCTGTTTCACACGGAGATCGCCGACGCGGATGTGTGGAGTCACTGAACGAGCACTGACAAAATCGAATTCAGAGTGCACGCTGGAACCTTGCATTACATGGAACGCTCCCGAGAATTCGTGTTGATGAATTTCCGTCGTTCCCTCCATCCAGAAGAGCAGCTGAATATAAAAACGCGTATCATTGAACGCGATCAACTCAGGTTGGCCGAACCCAGATTCACTTTGAAAAGGTTGTTCGTCGTTGGAAAGAAACTCGTGAATCAATTCCTGCATATCGACGTTTGCAGAGGGCGGAGCTTCGTCAATGGCAGTGCGTGCAAGCTCCGGAAATACCTCGAGCGAGAAATTCTGTTGCCGCCACCGCTCCAACACTGTGTGCCCAAGCTTTTCAAAATAGGAATTCATGTGAACTCATCCTGCGTCCAACCCACGCACCGGCACAAGGGATAAGAATGCAGGTCGTATAGATTAGGAAATATTGAACCGCAATCGTAGCGCGGCGGAGATGGCCGGACATTGAAACTCTGACCTTTCCAGCAAATGGACACAGATGGACGGTAATGAAGAAGAATTATAAAAAACTATGAAAATTTTACGTTCGCATGCTTCATGAAATTTTTCCTCCCTTTGTATTTTCATACTTATCCCCTCTTATCTGCGTTCATCTGCGTTCATCTGCGTTCATCTGCGGTTGGATTCTTTCAACTGATCATTGCAAGCCCCGCGATCCTTCCGCCAGTCCATGCGGCTTGGAAATTAAAGCCGCCGGTAATGCCATCGATATCGAGGCACTCGCCTGCAAAGTGCAACCCAGGAACGATGCGGCTCTCCATTTTACGGAAATCGATTTCCTTCAATTGAACTCCACCACAGGTGACGAATTCGTCCTTGTTGGTGGTTTTGCCTTTGACCTGAAACCGGCAATCCGTGAGCTGATGCACCAACGCGTTTTCACGATCTTTGGTGAGCTGCGACCATTGAGTCTCTGGGGCGATGGCGGTGGTTTCGAGTATCCGCTCCCAGAGTCGGCGCGGCAGACCCACGGGGAATTTGTTTTTGATCAGAGACTTCCCTGATTCGGCACGATGGTTCGAAAACGTTTCGCGGAGTTCTTCGGCTGAGGTTTTTCCGAGCCAGTTGACCGAAACTTCTACGGCATAATCTTGTTCGGAAAAGCGCCGTGCCTCCCAAGCAGATAGCCTCAGGATCGCCGGCCCGCTGAGGCCGCGATGGGTGATTAGCACTGGACCGCTTTGAGCCGGACTTTTTGGAATGATTTTCACACTCGCGTTTTGTACCGAGAGTCCAGCAAGACCTTCGAGGCGTTGGTCTGGAATGTTGAAAGCGAAAAGCGAAGGAACGAGCGGCACGATGCTGTGGCCAAGCGTTTCGATGGCACGTGTGAGCGGAGACGCTTTGAGCGAGCCAGACGTTATGCATACTTTGTCTGACGTCACCGTTTCACCATTGCTGAAATGCAGGGAAAATTTTCCGTCAGGATCGGCTTGTAGTTCCTGGAGCGCGATGCCGGTTTTCAAAATCACGCCAGCATCGCGGGCGGATTTCATGAAGCAGTCGATGATCGTCTGCGAGCTATCGGTCACCGGAAACATCCTGCCATCGGCTTCAGCTTTCAACTCCACCCCGCGCGCCTCGAACCACGCGACGGTGTCCTGTGCCTGCCATTCGTGGAAGGCACCACGAAGTTCACGCGACCCGCGCGGGTAGTTTTTCGAAAGCAACGCAGGATCGAAGCAGGCATGGGTGACATTGCAGCGCCCACCGCCGGAAATCTTCACCTTAGTGAGGAACGCGTTACCTTTTTCATAAACGGTGACCTCCGCGGAGGGATCGGCTTCGGCAGCGGTGATGGCCGCAAAAAATCCCGCCGCGCCGCCACCGATGATGGTGATTTTGCGGGGAGTGGTGGTTTTAGGGTTCATCGGGAATAGGTCATATAGGACTTATAAGACCTATTCTTTATGATTTTTCCGATAATTCAATCTTGCGCGGGTCATATTTTCGCGGAGGCCGCCTTTTTTGAGGAAATCATTCTCTAAACGACGGATTTGCTGATCTAACAGATAGTTCGCCTGATGAATCAAACAGATAGCGATGTTCGCAAGAATCTCTGGAGGACGCGTTTCCATATAGGTCCTATAGGTCTCATAGGACTCATTTTTTGTTTTTCCGAGCTTACGAACATATAGAGCTTCTTTGGAATTTTTATCCCAAGCTTTCAGATCCCTAACTCGCAGAAAATCTTTATAGTCTTCAAGAAGCTCCTCAAGACTAGCTCGTGCCACATTAGTGAGCTTAATTTCCATCTCGGTGGATGTCTTGGAGGCTTTGCTACCTTCTACAATATTCTGCTTTCCAGAACGCGCAGCTTGCACCATTTGATCAATGGTGCGATCACTGCGCTTCAAGACACGTTCGCAAAAACGAAAAGTGAAATCGTAAATGATCTCAGATTTCTGGTAAGAACGGAGTTCTTCGTAGTTGCCGCCTTTTGGAAGGAAGCCTGATGACTCATTGGGGGAGGAAGATGTCATAGGTCGTATATGTCGTATACGACCTATTTCTTCAAGCCTTCACATAAACTTCCGCACCCGACTCAGCGAACTCTTTGGATTTCTCTTCCATGCCTTTTTCGAGGGCTTCTTCTTCCGAGATTCCCTGGGCAGCGGCGTATTGGCGGACGTCTTCTGAGATTTTCATCGAGCAGAAGTGCGGGCCGCACATCGAGCAGAAGTGAGCGGTTTTTGCGCCTTCCTGTGGGAGAGTTTCATCGTGGAATTCACGAGCCGTTGATGGATCGAGTCCGAGGTTGAACTGATCTTCCCAACGGAATTCGAAGCGAGCTTTGGAAAGGGCATTGTCGCGGTATTGCGCGCCGGGATGGCCTTTCGCGAGATCGGCTGCGTGAGCGGCGAGCTTGTAGGTGATCACTCCGTCTTTGACGTCTTTTTTGTTAGGAAGACCGAGATGCTCTTTCGGCGTCACGTAGCAGAGCATTGCGCAACCAAACCAGCCAATCATTGCAGCGCCGATGCCTGAAGTGATGTGATCATAACCTGGAGCGATATCTGTCGTCAAAGGTCCAAGGGTGTAGAACGGAGCTTCGTGACACCATTCTAACTGTTTTGCCATGTTCTCTTCGATCATGTGCATTGGAACGTGGCCGGGACCTTCGTTCATGACTTGGCAGCCTTTTGCCCATGCTCGCGTGGTGAGTTCGCCTTGGACTTGGAGTTCGCCGAACTGTGCCATGTCGTTGGCATCTGCAATCGAACCCGGACGGAGGCCATCGCCGATAGAGAAGCTGACATCGTATTTAGCACAGATGTCGCAAATTTCATCCCAATGGGTGTAGAGAAAATTTTCTTTGTGATGCGAGAGGCACCATTTCGCCATGATCGATCCACCACGTGAAACGATGCCCGTCATGCGACTGGCGGTCATCGGCACGAAGCGTAGAAGAACACCGGCGTGGATGGTGAAATAATCGACGCCCTGCTCGGCTTGCTCGATGAGGGTATCGCGATACAGCTCCCATGTTAGATCCTCGGCCTTGCCGTTGACTTTTTCGAGCGCCTGATAAATCGGCACCGTGCCGATCGGAACGGGAGAGTTGCGAAGAATCCATTCGCGCGTTGCGTGGATGTTCTTGCCAGTAGAGAGATCCATCACGGTGTCGCCACCCCACTTGGTCGCCCAACGCATTTTCTCAACTTCTTCTTCGATCGATGAAGCGACTGCGGAGTTACCGATATTCGCATTGATTTTCACGAGGAAATTACGGCCGATGATCATCGGTTCGCACTCGGGATGGTTGATGTTGAGCGGAATGATCGCGCGACCTGCGGCGACCTCGCTGCGCACAAATTCAGGAGTGATCTCTGCAGGGATGCGTTGTGGAAAGCGTTTGAAAATCCCCGGAGTGTAGGGACTGTCTGGAGATTGATGCGAACCCGCGTGCTGCTTGTTGAGATCGTTGCGAACGATATCTGCTGATTGATCGGCGATCTTCGAGCGGCGCATGTTTTCACGGATCGCGATGAATTCCATTTCAGGAGTGATGATCCCGTTGTCGGCATACCATTTCTGAGTGACGGGCTTATCTTTCGCGCGCAGCGGTTGGCGACGCTCAGCGGTGAGGCCGGGAAACTCGACGAAGCGATTGGCGCGTTCCGACTTGGAGGCGAACTCAGCATGCTTTTCTGTCAGATAACCGTTGTCTTGTGGTTGAACCTCACGGCCATGGTAAGCTTCCACATCACCACGTTTTAAAATCCACTCACGGCGTAACGGCGGCAAACCTTCTTCAGAAGTTCCTTCAAATTTCGGATCGCCCCATGGACCCGAGCAATCATACACGCGAACCGCTTCGTTTTTCTCAATCCGTCCGTTGAACGCCTTGGTATCGCTCAGAGTGATCTCACGCATCGGGACTTGGACCTCAGGATGAATCTCACCTTGCACATAAATACGGGTCGATGCTGGCAACGGCGCGCGGGATTCATCGTGTGTGGTGGATTCCTTACCGGCAGTTTCTTCTGGGCTGATCATAATGGTTTCTGAGTTCGTGTTAAAATGCGCGAATCAGAAAACCGAAGGAAAACAAGAACACCCAGCGGCAGTCCCGACTCCCTACGGCGGTATGATCCGCTTCAGGTTCGAAGGGTTTTTTCCGCGCGCCGGAAAGTCTCAGCCCTCCGTTCGGAAAGCTCCCCTGTCGTCCAAGCAGAGTCAATCAGCCCACCCCGCTTGTCAAGAACCCGAAAGAACTGGAGAATTGAACCGCAGATGAACACAGATGGACGCAGATAAAGAAAGAGTTAAGCTTATCGATTCGCTCACACACTGAAAAATCAGAATTACGGATCACAGATTCATCACCATTCTCTGAAAATTAACGTTTATCTGCGTCCATCTGCGGTTCAATTTACCATCTGAGAAATAGACCATTGTGTATTGGTTAATTTTCACCCTCTCTCTTTGCTTGCCCCGCTCGGTTCTTCCCGCTACTCCAAGCGCAACATGAGCGACGTTTCCCAAGCACCCCAGTCCACCGAGGCAGAACTTATTGCAGTCCGCCGCGAAAAACTCGCGAAGCTGCGTGAACTCGGAGTCGATCCCTACGGTGCACGTTTTGAAACCACGATCTCCCCTGCGAATCTCAAAGCAGATTTCGAAGAAGGCAAACAAGTGACCACCGCTGGCCGCATCGTTGCACTGCGTGACATGGGTAAATCGGTTTTCTTCGGTGTCGGCGACGCGCATGGCGCTATCCAAGGCTACCTCAGCATCAAGGAACTCGATGAAACCCAAGCGGCGATCTGGAAATGCCTCGATCGTGGCGACTGGATCGGGATTTCCGGCGAGACCTTCCTCACCCGCACCGGCGAACCGACGATTAAAGTTTCCTCCTTCACCGTGCTTTCCAAATCCTTGCGCCCGATGCCGGACAAGTTTCACGGCCTCGCCGATAGGGAAACAAAATACCGCAAACGCCACCTCGATTTGATTGGAAATCCCGACAGCGCGGCGTTGTTCATCACCCGCTCGAAAATGATCGCGGAAATCCGCAGCTTTCTCCACGACCGCGATTTCCTCGAAGTTGAAACCCCGATGCTGCAATCCGTCGCCGGCGGTGCAGCAGCTCGCCCGTTCGAGACGCATCACAACGCACTTGGCATGCCGCTCACTCTGCGCATCGCGCCTGAACTTTTTCTCAAACGCCTACTCGTCGGTGGTTTCACGAAAGTGTTCGAACTCAACCGCAACTTCCGCAACGAAGGCATCTCTCGTCGACACAATCCAGAGTTCACGATGTTAGAAGCTTACTGGGCGTTTTCCGACTTCGAGGAAATGGCAAACATGGTTGAGGAAATGACCTGCCACCTCGCAGAGAAATTTTGCGGCGGATTGAAGATCGAACACAAAGACGAAGAAGGTAACGTGACCCGCACGATCGACCTGACACGTCCATGGAAACGCGCGGGCTATCACGATCTCATCAAAGGAGTTGCGGGCGATGATTTCTTCGACATCACACCGGAACAACGCCGCGCGAAATGCGAAGCGATTGGTGTGCAGCTTTCTGAAAACATGGAGGACTACGAAGTCATCCAACAAGTCTTTGAGAAAAAGGTCGAGGAGCACACCTTTGATCCGTGCTTCGTTACCCGCGTCGCGAGCGAGTTGGTGCCTCTCGCTAAAGTCACGCCGGGTGGCAAGACGGTTGAAGTTTACGAACTCATCATCAACGGTCAGGAAATTTCTCCAGGCTATTCAGAACTCAACGATCCCGAGGTTCAAAAACAACGTCTCGAACACCAAGCCGGTGGCGAAGAAGAACAAAAAGTCGATTACGATTTCATCGAAACCCTCGAGCACGGCATGCCACCCGCAGGCGGCATCGGTATCGGCATCGACCGCTTGGTCATGATGCTCACCGGCGCACCGACGATTCGTGACGTGGTGCTTTTCCCGTTGTTGAAGAAGAAGGATTGATCGCCCTCAATTTCTTGACTCCTAACAGGGCGATCCGAGAGGAGAGAAAGGTCTAAGCGAAGATCGCTCTCAACGCTTCGACCACGCCGCTTCCGTGGGCGGCTTTTGCGACGTAGCCATTTCTCAATTCGATGAGCTCGCGGATTTCATCGACCGCGTTTGCTGGACAGGCGGCTTTGCCGGAATGCGTTTTGGAAAGCATTTCCACATCGTTGTGGCTGTCGCCCATGGCGAAGGTGCGGGTGGTATCTAACTGATAGATGCGCGCGACCTCGGAGAGCGTGGTGCCTTTCTGGTAATTCTTGTGACCGAAGCGGAGATAAATCGAATTCCGCTGCCAACCCAGCTCTGGCACTTCGTTCACTAGCGGACCGATGCGCTCCACGATCCATTCCATTTCCTCCTCGGTTCGGGAGATCAGCCCAGCGGGATCGCCATCTAACTCGATGTATTGTGCACCGGTGTGTTCTTCGATGAGTTTGCGGATGTGCTTCAAGGTCTTGCCTGCTTTTTTGAAAAGCTGGTGAATGTCTTTTTCACAAGGAGTATTCCATTTCTGATACGGTTGGAACCGACCGAATGCATTTGGGAAAAAAATCTCCCTCTCACGTGCGATGACCCAATCTGGGAGAAACGGAAATTTGCTTTCTAACAAACCTTCCACCACATGCGGCATCGAACGCCCGGTGTTGATTCCCCAAACCGCGCTGTGGGTTTCGCGAAGATTCCGTATCGTTTCAAAAAACGCCACGGGCACAGGTTCAACATCTGCGGGACAATGCAATGTCCCATCGAAATCAAACGATAATAACAAATCAGGTTTCGCACAGGCATCCAAAGTTCTCACGCCGCGAAGTTACAACAATCTAACGTTCAATCAACAGCAGGAATCAACCCGAGCAATTTAAGTAGGGTTCTCTCGTCCACCCCGATATGTCAGAGCAGTGAGGGCATTACTTTTGTTCTAGAGATGTCACTTCAGCACATCACATCGCTTTGCCCATGTTTGCCAAAGCTCTACGAACTCGGTCGTTTTCGCAGGCTCCATGTCAGAGAGATCGTTGAGCTCGGCTGGGTCGTCTTTAAGATGATAAAGCTGCCATGTTTTTTATCGCCTTCGTTACCTTGCGCGCGGTTTCTTAGTGGTTCCATTTCTCTTCTTAGGTTCAACTCTTCATCGGCCTGCGGCCATAAGTCAACAAGACCGAAGGCTTGTAGGTCGTTTGGACGGACAACCGTGCGCCCGCAGGGTGAGTGGCCGTGAGGCGGCAACGAGTCAATCGACTCTGCGAGGCGACCCTGCCCAATTCTCTTTTTCCCAAATCCCGCGCTTGCTCAAATCCCTTCCCGCGCCTACATCCTCCCGCATGGCAACGATCAATTCCAATTTCCTCAAACTCAAAGCTGGCTACCTTTTTCCTGAAATCGCCCGTCGTGTAAAAGCTTATACAGAAGCTAATCCAGAAATCGCAGCGCGTATTATCCGTTGCGGAATCGGCGATGTCACCGAGCCACTCCCCGCCGCCGTACGCGAAGCGATGCACGTAGCGGTCGATGAACAAGGTGAACGCGCCACCTTCAAAGGATACGGCCCGGAGCAAGGTTACGA
>JBILMI010000064.1:0-11173 GCA_044375585.1 Luteolibacter sp. | reverse complement strand
GGGAGGTCGATGTTAGATTTACCGAGTTTGCGAGTTGGGATCATATGGAAGGAATGGTGAATGATGAAGAGTGAATATTGAAAGGAAGAGTCAAATTTGTTGAGTGTAATCGATGATCGCGCGGCCGTGAATGATTTAGAGTGATTGAGTGGCGATGAATCATTTTCACTATTCACTCTTCACCATTCATTATTTATAGATTTGATGGTTTGTTGGGCTGCGGTTTTGGGATCGGGTAGGGGTAGGATTTCGGCGGAAAGGTGGCCGGTGTAGTTGATGTCTTTGAGGGCGGCGATGATGGGAGCTGGGTCGGTGTGGCCGAGGCCCATGGCGCGGCGGTTTGAATCGGCATAGTGGACGTGGCCAACGTATTTTCCTGCTGAGCGGATGGATTTGGCAAGGTCGGTTTCCTCGATGTTCATGTGAAACAGGTCGGCGAGCAGGACGACGTTATCTAATGAATTTGCTTTGATAAAATCGGCACCATCGGTGAGACGATTAATCAGGTTGGTTTCGTAGCGGTTTAGCGGCTCGTAAATGAATGGAACGTTGTATTTTGCAGCGGTTTTACCTGCGATGAGCAGTGCATCGGCTAACCACTCGAGAGCTTGTTCTTTCGAAACTTCACCGCCGTGTTTCCCTTGCATAGATCCAAGAATGGCGGGTGCACCGAGCTGACCACCGAAAGCGATCATTTGTTCGATGAAGTCGAGAGCGGCGACGCGTTTATCTAATGAAGGATCGGTAAGCGAGAGACCGTGTTTCACCATGCCAGCACCGGTGCCTATGGCAGCGATGCCGAGTCCGTGACTCGTTGCGAGGGCTTTGATTTGATCGACCGAAATAAAATCAGGTCCTGGAAGGAAGAGTTCGACATCATCGAAACCCGTTTCTTTCGCGAGGGCGAAGCCTTGGGCGAGGGGTTCGTGGAAGACGAATGGGCCGGCGGCGGCTTCGGGAACTTGGCTGAGAGTGACTGCGGTGCGCATTCGAATAGTGAATTTTGAGGAGTGAGTATTAAAATTTGCTAGGGTGCTATCGCTATGGTCACCGCAGTGAAAGAAGAAGACAGTGTGAAAAATGATGCATTGTTTTCACTCTTCGCCATTCACTATTAAAGAATGTTACACTGATTCCAAGATAACGTTTCCGTAGGCTGTGGTGTCGCCGGTGCGGATGAGGCCGATGGCGTTGGGGACGAGTTTTTTGAAATCGTTGTGCGGGAGACGGGTGACTTCAACGTTTGGATAGAGTCCTTTGAAACCATTGAAGCAGGTTTCGTATTTTTGTATGACTTCGGTAGGGTTGGTGGAGAGGAATTGCTCAGCATGCCAGATCCGACCGACTTTGAAGTTATCGTGAAGAAGTTCGAGAAGATCGGTAATCGTTGGGATGCCGCGGCAGAGTGTGATATCTACAGTTTCGATCTCGTCCCAATAAGGAAATGCCCAGTCAGCGATAACGATGGTGTTGGTGTGACGGATGCGAGCGAGGAGGTGGAGAACGTCTGGATTGAGAATTCCTTTTTGGAGCATGTTTTTGATTGGTAAGTGGTGAGGATTGAAGAGTGAAATTTAGAAATATGCCAGTAAGGAATTACAACCCGTGCTTCGCTTTGACTTGCTCGATTTCTTCAGTGAGGGAGGACCAACGGGTGTAAGCTAAGTCTAGGGTTTTGGTGACTTTTTCAACGGCGTTGGTGGTGGAGCGGAGTTTTTCGGCATCGCCTGAAATATCGTCGTTTGAAAGCGCAGCTGTGAGGGTGGATTGTGCTGCCTCTTGCTCGGCGATCTTTTCTTCGAGAGATTCCAGTTCCTTTTCTAGAGGGGTGAGGATTTTATTGCGTGCTTCGCGAGCTAGAGCTTCGAGGCGACGTTGATCCTTGCGGTTTACTCCGGGAATGGATTCGGGTCTGGGAGTTTCTTTTTTTACTTCCGCATCCGCAGTGGTGCGTGGCGGAGATTTTATAGGAGCAGATGCGGACGGGACGTCCACGCTCCCTTTCTTATCGAGGTAGTAAGCGATGTTTCCGTGAAAAAGACGTGGTTCCTCGCCGGGACGGAATTCGATGGTTTTGGTAACTAGGGTATCGAGGAAATCCCTGTTGTGAGAAACGATCATCACGCTACCCGGATAATCTAATAACGCGCGTTGCAAAACGCCCTGAGATTGCATGTCGAGGTGGTTGGTCGGCTCGTCGAGAATGAGAAAGTTTGCAGGTTTGAGTAGCATACAGGTCAGCGCGACGCGTGAGCGTTCACCTCCGGAAAGGACTCCGACCTTTTTAAACACGTCATCACCTGTGAAGAGAAAGCAACCCAGAATATTTCGAACCATCGGCATCGCATCGCGGGAAGCGACAGCTTGCACAGTTTCAAGAATCGTAAGTTCAGGATCGAGTTCGTCTGCGTGGTTCTGCGAGAAGAACGATGGTGAGACATTATGACCGAGAATGACCTTTCCGGTATCTGGGGCTTCTTGGGCGGTGACAAGTCGGCAGAAAGTGGATTTGCCTGCACCGTTCGGACCGACGATAGCGAATTTGTCGCCTTTGTTTATTTCGAAATCGAATCCGTTGAAAATCTGAAGTGGGCCGTAAGCTTTCGCGACGTTTTCGACTTTAGCTACTGTATGTCCGGAGTTTGGTGGAGGTGGGAATTTAAAATTCATCACCGCATCGTCGCGCTCGGGTTGCGGGATACGGACGACTTTTGCGAGTAGCTTGATCCGTGATTGTACCAGCGTGGCTTTGTTGGCTGAGGCGCGGAAGCGATCGATGAAGCGTTGGGATTCAGCGATCTCGCGTTGTTGCGCGGTGTATTGCTTAAGTTGGATTTCTTTGCGTAAAACCGACTCTCTCTCGAAGTAAGAAAAGTTACCGGCGTATTCCTCGGCACGGCCGTGGGCGAAGGCGATGGTGCGGGTGCAAAGGGTGTCTAACAAAGCACGGTCGTGGGAGATGAGTAGAATTGCACCAGGATAGTTGACGAGGTATTGCTCGACCCAGATTTGTGTTTCGATATCGAGGTGGTTGGTTGGCTCGTCGAGAAGGAGGATTTCGGGCTGTTGGAGGAAAAGCTTCGCCATCGCGATCCGCATTTGCCAACCACCAGAGAATTCTGAGCAATCCCGTTTGAAATCTTTTTCCTGGAATCCGAGACCTTTGAGAACCGATTCGATTTTCGGTTTCATCAGGGAGGGATCGTTCGCGTAGAGTTTCAGCTCGAGCTCGCCGATTTCCTCCAAGAGGTCGCCGTAGGGTGAAGAGCGTGGATCCATTTTAATCAACTCATCCGATAAGCGATCGACCTTTTCCTTGAGTTCCATGATCTCACCGAAGGCAGATTCGGTTTCCGTCCATAAGGTGCGGCCTCTGACGTGAATTCCTTCCTGTGGGAGGTAACCGACTTTCGTTCCTTTAGGTGCGCTGATGATTCCAGAGCTCGGCGGAATGATCCCGGCGATGCATTTCATCAACGTCGATTTTCCGGCTCCGTTGTGTCCGGCGAAGGCAATGCGTTCGCGCGGCTGGACGGAGAAGGAGAGGTTATTAAAGAGGATGCGCGGGCCGAACTCGACGCGAAGTGCTTGGACAGAAATCATGAACGCGGGGAGGTTGCACACCCGTGGCCATTGGTCAAGTCGTGGAACGCGTTCTAGGAGAATGTTCTGACCGAAGACAGACCGCCGTCTGGGTGGAGGATTTGGCCGGTGATGAAGGATGAGGCATCGGAAAGGAGGAAAGAGGCGAGTTGGGCGATATGGTCAGGATTTCCGATGGTTTGAAGCGGGTGGCGTTTTTCAGCGGCTTCTCGCTTGGCCTCGTTGCCGAGAAGTGGAGCGGCTAGGGGAGTATCGGTTAGGGATGGAGCGATTGCGTTGACGCGGATTTTCGGCGAGAGTTCGGCGGCGAGGGATTTGGTTAAACCTTCAACCGCTGCTTTTGCGGAGGCGATGGAGGCATGGAAGCTCATGCCTTGTGCAACCGCAACGGTTGAAAAAAGAACAATCGAAGCACTGTCGGATTTTTTCAAAGCAGGCAAAGCGAACTGAATCGCTTGAGCGGCGCCAAGGCAGTTGATTTGAAAATCTCTAAGGAAATCCTCGCGGGTCAGGCGATGGAACGGCTTGAGAGTGATCGTGCCAGGAAAGTAGATTAGACCGTCAAGGGACTCGGGTAAGTCCAAGGCAGTAGGATTTTCTGCGTCAAATGGCTGAGCGGATATGCCTAGTTCAGAAAGCGCCGAGTCGGATCGCGAGGCTACGGTGAGCTGGTGCCCTTGGGATTGAAGTTGTTTAATAGTCGCAAGACCGATACCAGAATTGCCGCCGATGATTAGGATGTTGGACATATGGAAATAAATGCTTAAAAACTGAAATACGAGGGATACTTTTTTTAAGTCCACCGTAATGGATTAACCGCTAGGATAGATTGCGACTTAGTCAAATGGGAATGTGCGATAGGGTTATTTCAATGAGATGACCGATGGTTTGGACGTATAAGATAGCAATCATTTTATCAAAACGACCTATGCTAAATCTCAAACCACGGGGTTGGTTCATTTTGTGTGGCGCAGTGGAGCGCGGTCGATAAGCCTAATTCTTCGATGACGGCGGAAAAATGCGAAGTGACTTTTTTCGGGCAGTTACAATCAGAGCTGAGGTGACCGAAGACGATTTGTGTGAGTCCGGAATGTGAGACTTCGCGGAGGAGTTCTTCGACTTGTAAGTTAGAAAGATGACCGTGTCGGGATGCGATACGTTGCTTGATCGACCAAGGACGTTTGGTATCGAGTTCCAAAAGCTCTTCATCGTAGTTAGCTTCGACGAACAGAGCGGAGAGTTTTTTGAGGTGGATCTTTACGCTGGAAGTCACGTAGCCAGCATCGGAGAGCAGGCCGAAGCGGAAGTTGCCATTGGAAACAACGAAACCCACTGGATCAACTGCATCGTGTTGGATCGCAAAGCTGCTGACGGTGAGATGATTGATGATAAATTCTTGGCCAGCCTCAAACGTAATCCATTCGACATCGTCGACACCTGACTCGCGAACGACGTGAGCGGTTTCTGCTGTGGTGTAGATCGGTATGGCTTGTTTTTTAAGGAAGTTTTTCAGGCCGCGAATGTGATCGCCGTGTTCGTGGGTGAGTAGAATCGCGGAGATCGATGCGGGATCAATTCCAAGATCTTCGAGTCGAACACAAAGTTGTTTGGCTGAGAGTCCGGCATCGATCAGGATGCGAGTGGAACCACATTCGAGAATGGTTGAGTTTCCGGCGGAGCCGGAGCCGAGGACTGAGAATCTCATTTTAAATTCTAAACTTTAAATTTCAATGAAGAGGGTTTAGCCGCCAAGTTCGCCAAGGAAGAACTTATTTTTGAAAACTTGGCATTCTTTGCGACTCGGCGGTTCAAATTTCTGATAGTTGATAACTGTCTTTTCCATCCTTAACGGTCCAACCTTTTTCTGCGAGTTCGTCGCGGAGTTTGTCTGAGGCGGCCCAATCTTTGTTAGAGCGGGCGGCCCAACGGATATCTGCGAGCGCTTGGATATCGGCAGGGATTTCGGATATCTCTTTTGAAATTTCCGGGAGGGTAATGCCGAGTGCTTTGAGGATTCGGTTGAGGCCGGCGAGTGCGGCGGCGGCTTCTTTTCCTGTGAGCTTCGATGCTTCACGGAGGCCGGTGAAAATTCCTCCGAGTGCACCCGGGGTGTTGAGGTCATCGTTGAGCGATTCCCATGCGGGTTGGAAAACTCCGAAGTCTGCAGAGGGAAGGGCAGTTTCTTCTCCCATGTTTTCGGCAAGTTTCGCTGCTGCTTTCGCGAGTTTGTTGAGAGCTTCTTTGGCTCCGGAAAGGGATTCCAAAGTGAAGTTGAGTTGCTTGCGGTAATGCGCGCCGATCAGGACGTAGCGAACTTCCATCGCGGTGAAGCCTTTGGCTTCGAGGTCGGCGATGGTGTACATGTTGCCGAGCGATTTTGACATTTTACCGCCATCAACGAGGAGATGAGTGATGTGAAACCAATGTGCGGCGAAGTGGCCACCGCAGGCACATTCGCTTTGGGCGATTTCGTTTTCGTGGTGAGGGAAGACAAGGTCCACGCCGCCGGAATGCATATCGAAAGTATCACCGAGATATTCCGCGATCATTGCCGAGCACTCAAGATGCCAACCGGGACGGCCTGCGCCCCAGGGGGACTCCCAGAAATTTTCGCCATCCTCATCACGACGTGCTTTCCATAAAACGAAATCTGAAATGCTGTCTTTCTCGTATTCGTCGGAGTTGGCGCGGGTGTTCTGCGTCTTTCCGAGATCGAGTTCACGTTCGTCGAGATGAGAAAGTTTTCCGTAGCTGGGGAAGGATGATATTTTGAAATACACAGATCCATCATCAGAGGCGTAGGCGTTGCCTTTTGCGATGAGGGTTTCGATCATCGCGATCTGTTGTGGGATATGCTCGACTGCGGATGGCTCGATATGTGGTGCTAAGCAAGCGAGTGCCTCGCAGTCGGCGTGAAACTTATCGCGCCATTGATCGGTGAACGCTTTGAGAGTTTTCCCTGCGGCTTGCGAGTCACGAATCGTCTTGTCATCTACGTCTGTTAGATTGCGAACGTGGAGGGTGCGTGTGCCGCTAGTTTCGAGTGTGCGACGAAATACATCCTGGAGCACGAAGGTGCGAAAATTTCCGATGTGAGCTGGTCCGTAAACTGTTGGGCCACAGCAATAGAAGCGATACGTCCGGCCATCGATAGGAGCGATTTCCTTCTGGGTGCGAGTGAGAGTATCTTGAAGCTTCATAGGAAAAATTATTGGATGTTGGCGGTCAGCCAGTCCCGGAAGGTTTGCCAGTCTTTGGTGAGAGCGGTGGCAATTTTTGGCTGATTCGCGAGGATAGCAAGACGTGCTGGAATTTCGACGCTGTCTTTACCGAGTTCAGCATCCATGACGTCGGAAAATTTGGCGGGGTGGGCGGTTTCGAGTGTGATCGTTACGGCGCCGGGATGAGTGGCGCGGTATTTACGAGCTGCTAACCAACCGATAGCACCGTGCGGATCGATTTGATAATTGAATTGGGATTTCACTTCGCGAATTGCGATGCGAGTTTCGTCATCGCTGAAGCTCATGCCGCTGATGAACTTGCGCATCTCGTCCCATGAATTTCCAAACAAGGCCTGCATGCGGACGAAGTTAGATGGAGCACCGACGTCCATCGCGTTAGAAATCGTGGCAACGCTGGGGCGAGGGGAGTATTCGCCGTTTTCGAGGTAAGCTGGAACGACGTCGTTGCGATTGGTGGCGGCGAGGAAATGGGCGACGGGTAAGCCGAGTTGTCTCGCGAGAAGGCCAGCGGTGAGATTACCAAAATTTCCAGAAGGAATCACGAACACCGGCTTTACACCAGCGGGGAGTTGCCGCGCGCTGTGGATGTAATAGAACGATTGTGGAACAAGGCGGGAAAGATTGATCGAGTTCGCTGAAGTGAGGTTCATGCGCTCGGAAAGTTCGCGATCTAGGAATGCTTGTTTCACCAAGGCTTGGCAGTCATCGAAGCTACCCTCGATTTCCAAAGCGGTGATATTGCCACCAAGAGCGGTGAGTTGTTTTTCCTGAAGGTCAGAGACTTTTCCTTTTGGGTAAAGAATGACGACACGAGTGCCGGGTACGTTATGGAAAGCGGATGCAACTGCGCCGCCGGTATCGCCGGAGGTGGCGACGAGGACGGTAAGCATGCGGTCTTCATTTTTTGTTAGATGAGCCATCAAGCGCGCCATGAAGCGGGCGCCGAAATCTTTGAATGCGAGAGTCGGGCCGTGGAAAAGTTCGAGGATGTGATCGTCTGGCGCGAGCTCAACTAGGGGTGCATCGAACGCCAAAGTGCCGTTGACGATTTGTCTGAGATCATCGGCCGGAATATCTTCGCCAAAAAACGCATTCGCCACAGCGAAGCCAATTTCTTGGAAACTCATTTCCCGATAGATATTCCAAAACTCCGCTCCGAGAACGGGGAGTTGGTTCGGCATGTAGAGGCCGTTATCGGGTGGGAGCGAACGCAGGATCGCTTCTTTGAGATCGACCTGATGCGAAGAGTTGTTGGTGGAGTGATATTTCACGTAATGCGGGGATATTCCGAGTAGATCGTGATGCTTGCAAGTCTTAGGGAACTTATAGATTAGATTTCCAAGAAGAGGGCTCACGGCTTTGGTGAAAAACCGAATAGATGATAACCGAATCTGGCTCGATGAATGAGTAAATGATGGTGTATGGAAAGCGCTGTAATAGGCAATGTCTGTAATGCTCTGAAATTTTTCCCCAAGCTTCAGGGAAAGTACAAATCCGATCAATTGCGGAATCAACTTCTCGAAGAAATTCTCCGCCAGGGCCTTCAACTTGCTTCTCGTAGTAATATGCTGCTTCGTCCAATTCGGAGAGGGCAGGTGAAATGAAAGAATAATTCATTTAGAGAACTTTTTGCGAAGTTCGTTCATGGCAGAAGGACCATCAACTAATTGAATATCGCCGCGTTTTAGAGCCTCATTTCTCGAATCACATTCCTTGATCCACATCTCACGTTGCTCAATAGATGGCTTGGATATGCTTTCGAGGAGACGATCTGCTAGTAAAGCTCTGTCAGCTTCTCTCAACTCCATCGCATTTTTTTCGACTACAGCGAAATCTATCATAGGTGATACCTTAGCTTCTAATTTGAACTCAGGCAATCAGCTTTTCACTTCGTGGACTCCATGAGGATTAATTTTGGAGATGTGAACTTGGCAATTGAGGGGAATCGCGGTGAAGATTTTTTCAACGGCGGCACCTACCTTGCGGGCGATTTCTTCGCCTTCGCAGAGAGCAAAAACGGAGGGGCCTGCACCTGAGATTGAGAAACCAAGGGCTCCTGCACCGAGGGCAGCGCGTTTGGCTTTGTAGAAATCCGGAATGAGTTTCTGACGGCGAGGCTCTGCGATCACATCGTGGATGGAGCGGGAGATTAGGCCGTAGTCTTCTTGGATGAGTCCGAGGATGAGTCCGCCTAAGTTACCGATCTGTTGGGTGGCGTTCACCAAAGGAATTTCTTTGGGAAGAATTTCACGAGCGACTTTGGTGAGGATCTCGATGTCTGGATGAATCACTGCAGCCCAGAGGTTTTTTGGAGCAGGGATCTGTGCGATATCGAGTTCTTCGTTCGAACGGATGAAAACGATGCCGCCGAGAAGGCAAGGACCGACGTTGTCCGCGTGCCATGCACCATCGGCTGATGCCTCACCGGCCATGGCGAAGGGAAGGAGCTGACGTTTTGAAAGCGGCTCGCCGATAAGTTTGTTCACAGCGTAGGCACCAGCAACCGCCGAGGCAGAAGAGGAACCGAGTCCAGAACCGAAAGGCATTTTCTTATGGATCTCCATTTCGATACCGCGATCCAACATGCCGAGGTGCTTGAGCAGATCTAAAGCCGCCACACCCGCTGTGTTGATAGTCGGGTCTTTGGGGAGTTTTCCGCCGTCGCCAGTGATTTCTGTGATGCGCAGACCGGGCTTGGAGGAATTGCGGACAACGACTTCATCACCCGGCGAGTCGATGGCAAAGCCAAGGACATCGTAACCGCAAGCCACGTTGGCGACGGTTGCGGGGGCGAATACTCGGATTTCTTGATTAGCTGACATAATGGGGGCCTCAATTGAAGAGGGGCGGGAGTTTGATTCGGTTTTGCGAAGGATATCAAGTCCTTTAAGAGGCGAGACTGGAGGTAGAAGATAGAGTGGAAAGGTAGCAAGTCAGAGCGAGTGAAGAAATGTATCTTTGTGGGTCGGATATCCATGTAAACGACGACCGTTCGGTGTGTTAAGGAATAGACCATTTGGATCGGTTCCAATGCATTCGGTGTAAATCAGCTGTGCGGCTAATCATCGTCTATCGATCTTTGATTGTTGGTCTTTCGCTTTGGATTGCGATGGATGATCCGCGCCGAGAAGGCTTCGGCGGGCTGGAGGACGCGGACCACCGGCTCTGTCGGGCCGCGACTGGAGTCACGCGATCCATGTTCTAGGAGGCATGACCATTTGAGTTAAGGATTATTTATCAAAATCACCCTATTTAAAATGACTAAAGCTCCGGTCTATCTACCAGCCTGCTGAATTTTTCTTCGAGTTCGCGGAGGGTCTCGGGGTCGGTGATTTGTTTGTCGTCTGGGGTGGTGATGTAGAGAGTATCCATGGCGACGCCTTTTTCGGTGCAAATGCGGGCGTGGGCAGTGTCGAGTCCGGCTTCGTTGATTGTGTGGAAAAGATCGTGGAGGAGTCCGATCCGGTCGAGGGCTTGAATCTCGACCGTGGTGCAAGTTGGGTGAAGTTCATTGGTGACCCGTGCACGGACAGGGATGGAGACACCTGTTTCGGTGCGAGGTTTGAGAAAATTGGTTTTGCGTTTGAGGTAGTTCTCGGGCTGGTATTTTTCTGCCTCGAAGATGGTCGTCAGGGTGTGAATGAATCGATTCCGAGTGGAGGTGTTAGAAACGGGCTCGAAGTTGGTAGTGCAGACACGGAACATGTTTAGTACGATGTTGTCCGTGCGGGTGAAGAGGTCTGCGGATAGAATGTTGATTTGTTCCGAAGCCAGCGCGCAGCAGAGTTTTTCCAAAAGGAGCGGGCGATCGCGGGAAGCGAGGATCAGTGTGGAGTAACCCTTATCTGGATGGTCGGTCCATTTTACGCAATAAGGGTGGGAGGATTTGCCTTCTTGCTCGGCTAACAGGAAGTGTCTAACGGTGCGGACCTGGGTTTTGATTTCTGCTGCGTCACGGTAAGCAAAAGCGGCGGCGGGTGTGCGGTCGAAATGTTGACGAATATCCTCGTGGTAATCCTCACGCATGATGGAGATGACCTCGTCGCGAAGTTGGATGCGGTTTGCATCGAGCTTGCGGTGGAAGGTTTCACGTCCTTCTGTTAGAAATGCATGTGTGGCGGTGTGGAGTTGGAGCATGAGCGAGGATTTCCATCCATTCCATGCATCTGGGGCTGTGCCGTTGGTGTCGCAGTAAGTGAAAAGAAACATGGCATTGAGATATTCCGTGGTCTTCATGATTCCAGCGAACTCTGCGATGACTTCCGGATCCTCTAGATTTTTAGTGGTCGCGAAGCGCCAGAAGGTCAGGTGGTTATCGACCAAGAACA
>JBILMI010000224.1:0-2922 GCA_044375585.1 Luteolibacter sp. | reverse complement strand
TTCCGTCATCGACATATTTCTTCATCGCTTGCGACTCAGGACGAGCGCGATTGTTGAAATTGAACATCAATGTTTTGCCGGACGCTTTCCCGACTTCGATCATCTCCGCCACTTCGTCAGCTTTGAGGCCGGGTGGTTTTTCGCAGAACACGTGCTTACCTGCTTTGAGGCATTGAATCGCGAGAGGTGCGTGGAACTTGTTCGGAACGATGATACTAACTGCATCAAGTTCCGGAACTTCCGCTAGCATGCGATCTACTGAATCGAAGGTTTTGGCGATGTTCCATTGCTTGGCTGCGCTCTCTGCTGCACCTGGCAATGGATCTGCGACTGCGACGATTTCAGCACCCGCTTTACGAAAGCCTTCTGCATGGTATTTCACCATCCATCCGGCGCCAATAATTCCTACCTTCAGGGGCATGAATTTTATTGGTTAGATTTATCGAATGCTGCGTCAAAGGCGACATTGGAACCTGGGAAGTCGACATTTCTAACAAATGCTGCTGCTTCGGTTGCACCATGAACGCGATCCATGCGGATATCCTCCCACTCCACGGAGAGCGGACCTGCGTATTTAAGATCGTTGAGCGCGACGATGATGTCTTCGAACTCAATGTCACCGTGACCAAGCGAACGGAAATCCCAGAAGCGACGTGAATCGCCGAAGTCGGTGCTACCACCGAATACGCCTACAGAACCATCACCGTGGCCCCACCAGACGTCCTTCATGTGGACGTGGAAAATGCGATGTCCGAGGTCACGGATGAATTTGATGTAATCGACACCTTGGTAACCGAGGTGGGAAGGATCGTAGTTGAAACCGAAGCGTTTGTGGTTCTTCACAGCTTTGAGCGCACGTTGCGCGGTGGCGATATCGAAGGCAATTTCGGTTGGGTGAACTTCGAGAGCGAAATTCACGTTTTCTTTGTCAAACGCATCGAGGATGGGAGTGAAACGTTTAGCAAAATCCTGGAAACCGTTGTCATAAAAAGCTTGGCTCGTCGGAGGGAATGCATAGAGGCCGTGCCAGATCGACGATCCGGTGAAGCCGTTGACGACAGCTGGAAATTCGTCTTTGTCTTTGCTCTTGCGGCCGGGTTGGGCATTGAAAAATTTGCGCGCGGCTTTTCCAGTATCGATCATTTCTTTTGCAGCGCGTTTGCGGACACCTTCTGGATCGCCTTTACCCCAAACGTGCGGAGGCAAGATGGCTTTGTGGCGCTCGTCGATATTGTCGCAGATTGCTTGGCCAACAAGGTGACTAGAAATCGCGTAAGAAGTCAGGCCGTGATCGGAGAGGAGCTCCCATTTCTCTTTGATGTAATTCTTTTTCGAATTTGCCTGAGCGACATCGAAGTGATCTCCCCAGCAAGCGAGTTCGAGACCGTCATAGCCCATTTCTGCTGCGAGCGGAGCGAGTTTTTCAAGCGGAAGATCGGCCCATTGGCCGGTAAAAAGTGTGACTGGACGTGACATAATTTTGATTAGAGTTGGGGTTACGGAGAGCATATTGGACGATCTACCCTACGTTCGGGAAGGAAAAATCCTACCTTAAGATTATTTGGGTTCATTTAACCACGAAACGCACCAAATACACAAATGGGGATAACTTCAAAATTGGATGTATCTAAGCGGTTGAAATAAATTCTCAACGTTCTGATACTTTCGTGTCCTTCGTGCTTTTGGTGGTCAAATTTTTTTTCGCATGCTTTCCAGCCAGAGGGTTTGGATTTTACTAAATAAAGGATGAACGGGGTAAGCTCTGGCTTGGAACGTAGAAACCCAAACCGGACCTCTGATGGAAGAAGTTAGAAAAATCCCGTCCGCTTTACTGAGATCTTTCTTAGTCAGAGACTTTGAGTGGCATGGGATTTTCTGGCTGGCTGCCAATCTGATGATGAGTTCGCGCGTTACGCCGGGAAGGCAACCGCTATCGAGGTTTGGGGTATAGAGCTCTTTATCGCGAATGAGGAACACGTTTGCCATCGCCGCTTCACAAAGCTCGTCTGAGGTATTGAAGAAGAGCATTTCATCAAATCCTTCATGGCGCGCCATATCGAGCGCGATTAGATGTTCCGCGTAATTCCCCGTTTTAATCCCTCGCAACATGCTTTCATGATCCTTCCGCCAAGGTGCGAGAGTTAAGCGCAAGCGCCCGTCCTCCGGCTCAACTTTAGAGACGGTGATCCACGCCCATGATTGCCCACTGTCTGTTAGATTCATAGGACCGTCACCCATCGCCAATGTAAAACGAATCCGCGCCATGCCATGCTCAAGACCATTCCGCTTAATCAACTCAATCATCACCTGCTCCAAAGCGTAATCATCTATTTCGATGCGACGAATATTCAACCGCAACAGCCCAGCTTTCAAACGCCTGAAATGTTCAGCGACGAGCTTTGGTTCACCATCAACACTGAGAATGGTTTCAAATAAACTCAATCCATGGCACAGACCACGATCCGTGGGTGAAACCCGAAATTCGGTCTCATCCAGATATTTTCCGTCGCGCCAAACGATTGCCATACAGCCATTAGAGAAATTCTGCTGCACTTATCAAGGACTATGGGAGGGACGGTTATCTTAACCGTCCATATCTAGCGGTCCTTGATACGGAGAGCGCGCGATGTGATTTTTAATGCCGTCAGATATGGACGTTTAACCCCGATAAGTCGGCGCTGCCATCTGGGCAAAAAAAATGAGCGGCTCGACCGATTATCCCCGGGAAAACCCAAAAACCCTAAGGGACGTTCAGTCGAGCCGCCTTGTCTTGCGACGGCAAAACATAAACACACACCCCACTTTGGGTCAACGAATTTATGGGCAAAATGTGATTTTTTATTAAGAAACCCGTAATTCTTTGTAAATTCGTGCACTTACCGAGAAATCCCAACCCACAGGGTTGATTTTTCATCGCCAGAA
>JBILMI010000223.1:0-2943 GCA_044375585.1 Luteolibacter sp. | reverse complement strand
CTTCGGTTTGCGGAATGGTTGGGACAAGTTCTTTCACCAACTTCGCGCCATCGATGGCGATCTGCTTGATCGATTCACGTGAGGCATCGCCAAACGTCACCCGACGCTGAAGCGGAGAGGTGGAGTTGTAGATATGCACCACCGCGCGCTTCGCGCCGGCGATCGCCTCAAAACTGCGGCGGATGAGTTGCTCGCGGGTCTGCACCAAAATCTGGATCGTCACGTCTTCTGGAATGCGGTTTTCCTCAATCAAGCGACGGCAGAAATTAAATTCTGTATCGGCGGCCGATGGAAAACCGATCTCGATTTCTTTGAAGCCGATCTGCACCAAGAGCTCGAAAAATTCCAATTTCTCCTCAATCGACATCGGTTGAGGTAAAGCCTGGTTCCCGTCACGGAGGTCAACCGAGCACCAGATAGGGGCGCGGATGATCGTTTGCTCCGGCCAAGTGCGGTCGGGCAAAGAGATCGCCGGAAATGGGCGGTATTTGGAAAGACTGTTCGGCTTCATGACGGGTTTCGCAGAAATGCGGTGGGACAGGAAGTTATCCTACCCTACCACCCCGAGGCAAGAGCTGCCTCAATCTAAAATCCACAGTTGATGAAATTGATCAGTTTTCACCATCGAATCTGGGCCGAGTTTCGGCTCCGGCATATCAGGCAATGTGAGTTTAGGTGAAACTTCCTGAGCTGACATCACGCCAGTCAGGAAAAAAGGGGCACTGAGCGATTTTCTAAACATCGGATTGGGATACTAGGGAACTTGTGGAATCTTTCAATCCAGCTTATGACTTCCCTGTCAATGCCAGCCGACTACCACACACACACACCGCTCTGCAACCACGCCACCGGCACTCCGGAGGAATACGTTGCCGCGGCGATTGAAGCTGGGCTGAGTGAATACGGCATCTCGGATCATGCTCCTTGCAGACCCGAGCCTTTTGATGACTGGCGGATGCTGGAAAGTGATCTACCTGAATATTTCGAGTGGATCGCGCGCGCCAAGCAAGCCGCTGGAGATAAGCTTATGATTCGCGCGGGGATGGAGTGCGACTGGTTAAAAGGTTGTGAAGGTTTTATTCAAGAGCTCACAGGTAAATACGATTGGGATTATCTGATCGGATCGGTTCATTATCTCGGTGACTGGGATTTTGATAATCCAATCTGGATAGGAAAATGGGCACAGACCGATATCGAAGATGCGTGGAGGACTTATTGGGAGACTTACGCAAAAATGGCGGAGAGTGGCTTGTTCGATATCCTCGCGCATCCGGATTTGATCAAAAAGTTTTCTTATAGCCCCGCGGGTGATCTCGATCGATTTTACGATCCGGTGATCGAAGCGATTGCCGCCAACGGTTCGGTCATCGAGCTTAACACATCCGGCCTCCACAAACCCTGTGCAGAGGCTTATCCTGCACCACGTTTTCTTGAACTCGCTGCATCGGCAGGGATCGGACTGGTCATCTCCTCAGATGCCCACGCACCCAATGAAGTTGCGAGGGATTTCGCGAAAGCTCGTGAACTCGCAAAAGCCGCCGGATACCGCGAAACTCAGCTTTTTAATCAAAGAAAGCGCACTGGAGAGCCGTGTCTGTGACCGGCTTCTTATCTAACCTAAGCCGGCCGGAGGCGCTGCTCTCCAATATTCCTTGAGGTTTAAAGTTTAAAATTTAGAGTTTCCCCGAATGAAGGCCTACCACGATCTATTGAGTGATGTTTTAGAAAACGGCGAGGTGCGTGGCGACCGCACTGGCACCGGCACGCTCTCTCTGTTTGGCCGGCAAGCACGCTTCGATTTACGAAAAGGTTTCCCTTGTCTCACCACCAAGAAGCTTCATCTGCGCTCCATCATTCACGAGTTACTTTGGTTCCTCAAAGGCGAAACCAACATTGCTTACCTCAAAGAAAACAAGGTCACAATCTGGGACGAGTGGGCAGATGCCGAAGGTCAGCTCGGACCGGTTTACGGAAAACAGTGGCGTGCTTGGGAGTCTAGCGATGGCCGCGTGATTGATCAGATCGCTTTGTTGGTCGACGGATTAAAAGGCAATCCACAATCCCGCCGCCACATCGTCTCCGCATGGAACGTCGGCGACGTCAATCGCATGGCTCTTCCTCCCTGCCACTTGCTTTTCCAATTCTACGTCCACGAGCCAAAGAACGGCGGCAAGCCCGGCCTCTCCTGCCAACTCTATCAACGCAGCGCAGATCTTTTCCTCGGCGTGCCATTCAACATCGCCTCCTACGCGCTCTTCACTCATCTCATCGCTCAGGTTTGTGATTATGAAGTGCGGGATTTTGTTCACACCTTCGGCGATCTCCACCTCTATCAAAATCACCTCGACCAAGCGCGCCTGCAGCTCACTCGCGATCCGCGTCCCCTGCCCACTCTCAAACTCAATCCCGATATCAAATCCATCGATGATTTCACCTTCGATGATATTTCCCTAGAAGGCTACGATCCTCACCCAACCATCAAAGCCCCCATCGCGGTTTAACTCTTCCGTCTAACCATTCTCCTTTCATTTAAAAGCATGCTAATCGCCGTCGTCGCTATGGATCCGAACCGCCTGATTGGTTCCAACGGCGCATTGCCATGGCATCTACCAGAGGACCTCGCGTTTTTCAAAAAAACCACCCTTGGCCACCCCGTTTTAATGGGTCGGAAAACTTTTGAATCCATCGGCAGGCCACTACCAAAACGTCGGAACATCGTTCTGACCCGAGATCAGGGCTGGAGCCATGAAGGCGTCGAAGTGATCCATGTCCCTTCCGCGATCCCGACTTCTGATGAAAACATTTTCATCATTGGTGGCGCGGAAATTTACCGAGTCCTTTCTCCACAGATCGATGAGTGGCTGGTCAGCCATGTTCAAGAAACTCACCAAGGCGATACCTTCCTCGCTCCCTTCGAAGCCGATTTTCCAAACGTTGAAGTGG
>JBILMI010000222.1:0-2962 GCA_044375585.1 Luteolibacter sp. | reverse complement strand
ATGGCGCTTCAATGGAGGTAACCATCAAATGCTCTTGAAGCAGCTTAAATACTGGGTAAAACAGGCTCAACAATAAGCCTTAGCTAGTACAGCCCCTTTATTTTTTCTCCGCAGAGTTTTTTAGGCAAGGTGCCCCCAGACAATGCAATTCTAGCCTAAGTATTTCAGTCTTCCTCCGCGTCCTCGTGTAGCATATCGACTGCAGTACGGCGGATGACGGTAATATTACCGAGGAGATGATCTTGGCGAATGATGAACTGGTTGAGCTTCATTAATTCCAATACAGCCAAGAAGGTGACGATGACTTCCGATTGGGTGGTGGCCGATTGGAACATGGCATCAAAGCTTAGAGACTGGCCTGGTTTGAAGTGGTCGAGAAGAAATTCAATTTTGTCTGCGACGGTGAAGCGATCATCGACGATGTCACCGAAGTCGTGGGATTCCTCGAAACGTTTGAGGACATTCTGGAACGCGCGAATGAGATCGAAGATAGAAATTTCTGCAAGGGCAGCAGGTTCTTCGGCCGGTTTGTTGCCGGGATCGGGTTGAAGGGCGAAACGTCCTTGTTGATCGAGTTCGCGGAGGGAAAGGAAGCCTGCCGCATCTTTGAATTTTTTGTATTCGATGAGCTGACGAATCAGTTCCCAGCGTGGATCATCATCCTCGACGTCCTCTTCGGGAGGTTGCTCATTTCGAGGAAGGAGAGTTCTGGATTTCAGATACATCAAATTGGCGGCCATGACGATGAACTCTGATGCGAGGTCGATGTTCAGAAGCTTAAAGGTATTGATGTAATCGAGGTATTGTTTGGTGATTTTCTCGATCGAAATGGTGTGGATATCCAACTCATCCTTCTTAATCAAATAGAGCAGGAGATCGAGGGGACCTTCGAAGATTTCGAGTTGAACTTTGTAATCGGCGTTTTCCAAGAGGAGAATGAGAGAGTTGTTGATCTAGGCGAATTTAATCTGGCAAATTCGGTGGCTGAAGTTTAATCTAATGCCGACATGAGCGGAAATTTCGATTCAGAGCAATGGCAAAACTTCAATCATCGACTGAGTTATTGGATTTCCAAGCAAGGATTTTGGTTTCAGCTCAGGCATTCGTTGCCCAGAACGGGGCAGAAAGGTGTTCTCATGGTCCATGTTATCAATCTGGTGCTGCGTTTTACTCTAGCGCTGCTGGCAATCGGTCTTTTTTACACTTACCTAGTCAAATTTTCAGGGGAACAGAAATTCAAGGAGAATTTAAACAAGGTATTTCAAGAAAAGTTCTCTGTTAACGAGGTTGAAATCGGAAGCGTTAGCCGGGGTCGGGGTAAATTTACCATTGCTCGCATGGGCATGATTGACGATCACAACTCATTTTTCAGGGTGTTGGAGTTATCAAATTTGGTCTGTAATAGAGATTTTTTTGTCGATTACGGAAAAACATGGAAGCCAGGTATCGTAGAGATTACGAAGGTGAATTTATTGCTGCGGGCAGGTGCGGATACAGATGAAGCTGCGGAAAAGATAGGAGACGTATTATTTCAAGATTTAGGCAACTTGAAGCCTGATGCAATTTACGTTCCGAATATGTCCTTGAAATGGGGGTATACAGAACAGTCTAGTGGATCGATTGAGGGTAGTAAAATGAAGGCTGTGCCAGTTTCAGATGGTTGGCGGTTGAGTTTTCGTGGTGGATCGTTTTCTCAAAGCTGGCTCAAGAAACTTCAGATTGAGGAACTTGATGTGCTGATTACGAGAAAGGGAGTTCAATTTGAAAAAGCGGTTTTTAGTAAAAATGGAGGAACGCTAGTTTTCAATCAATTAGAGATTAAGGCAGGACAACGTCCACTTGTTTCAGGTCAGATGAAAATGAAGGGACTGGATATCTCAAGTATGGTCCCTAAGGTGGCGAGGGCTTATGTTGAGGGCAAGATATCTGGTGATTTCAATATCAGTGGATCGACAAATTCGACAGATGGCATTGGTTTCGATGGAGTGGTTAAGCTTGAGGAAGGCGATGTGATCACTTTGAGAGATAGGATTCCTTTGCTGCGTGCATTGACTGTGGTTGATTCGAGCTATACCTATAACCGTGTGGATTTTCGCTTAGGTTCATTTCAGTTAGAGCTGTTAGGAAATGGCTTAGTATTATCTGATGTTAAACTTTTTGCGGACGATAAGATGAGCTTGAGTGGGAAAATGCGAGTCAGGAAACCCAATTCCGATGAAGAGTTGGCGTTGGATGATGGCTCAGAGTTTTTCGGAAATATTATCACAGATGACCAATTGAGCGGAGATTTAAATCTTTCGCTTCAGGAAGCAGAGGAGATCATCAATAAAAATAATACGAAAATGCAGACGAATGAGGATTATTCATTGTTTGAAAAAATTTCTATCTTAAGGGAAAACCAGCTTGTCCGTCAATTTGATTCAGATAGGCTCAGCAGATCCTATCGTTATGAAGGTGAATTTAATTTAACACTCATGAGTACGGTATTTGATCGCGCGCCAGAACTTAAACAAATGTTCCCGGCAACATCGGATACAGGAAGAATTCCCATCACAGTCCCGATTAAGGGACTGCTTTACGAGGTAACTGAGGATTTTGCTAAGACACTCTACGATAAGGGTTGGAGATAAATGAGCAATCTATCAAGGTCGCTCTTACCCACTCTGTTCATGGATCATTAAGTTACTTATTTTTCTTCAGCTCCGCATCCACAGCGCCATTCTGGGTTGCCGCAGGGTGCGCAGATTTTGATGTCATAATGGAGGCGGGCAGTGATCGCTTTGGCTGAATCATTTTCCTTATATTGAAAAATAATCCATTCTCCTTCTTTCGGAGCAGATATGATGAAGCTAGTTTCGCTTTTGGTGACTTCATTTTTCACCGGAGCTTGGCGGGTTCCTGCAGTAGCGGTGAGAGATTGCATGGCGACATTTACAGGCTTCATATCTTTATCGAGCAAAGT
>JBILMI010000221.1:0-2970 GCA_044375585.1 Luteolibacter sp. | reverse complement strand
GACTGCTTGTTGGGAAAAATACAAAGCACCGACCCCGGAGTCGCCGGACCATTCGTCGGCGGGGGCTTTGGTATTGTAATCGACGGGAGCGAAGGCGAGTTCGTTGAGCCAGCCGAGGATGCGGCCGCGCTTGTCCATGAAGCCAACCGCCTCACTGGATCCCATGGCAACGCCTAACATGCCTTTTTCTTTTAAAGACATCGCGCCAGCTAGAGCGGTGACATCACCATCGTTCATCGTGACGAGGGGAACGTTCCATTCCTTAGCAATGCGTTTGAAAACCGCAGCGGCGGTGGCGAAGTGTTTTTTTGGAATCGAGCGGAGTAGAGAAGCAACGCGGATTTCGTTATCGACGATGATGCCGGCGGAGCTTCCGCCAATCGCATCGACCCGAGGCATGCATGCAGCTGCACGATGAAGTGCTGAGGAGAGGTGATGGTAATGGTAATCTGGATTGCTCTGGTTTTTTGGATCCCACGGAGTTTCTGCAGTGAACACCGCCTCGCCATCGATCACGGCAGAGACTTTGTAATCGCTGGCACCAAGATCAAATCCGATGCGGCAGCCAGCAAGATGACCACCTGCTGCAACTTCCATGTCTTTCGCAGCCGGAACTTTCGCAGCGGTTGTTAGGTGGACTGTGAAATCACGGCCATAGGCCAGGGCCATCATCTTGCAGTCGAACTTGCGCGCGCCGCGTGATGAATAAGTTTTTCGAATCGTTTCACCTATTGCTTTCGGGCCACCAAAGTGAAGTTTCCACCCCCCACGCGACCAGATCAGAAATTTTACAAGACGCTCCACATAGAACAGCGTGGTGGGATCGGCGGTTGGAGAGACGTGAGTTTCGAAACGAGAAATCAGGCCGTTTTCGCGTTCCAGGCCTAAAACCAGCGGGACACCTTTTCCTGAGCTTTTGAGATTTTCTTGATACGCAAGGTTGAAAAGGATCGCAGGTTTGAAGCCGGGATCGAGTGGCGCAATGATCGAAGGATGGGATGGCGTTTGTGGCATGAGAGAAGAGGCGTTATATCCTGCGTTACGCGGATGATTTATGAGGAGCTATCAAGCTTTCGCAATAAAACAATTTTTTGGAGACGCTAGACTTGAAGACGGAAGACACAAGACAAGAGAATGACTTTTGGCTTTATGTCAGCGGCTTCGTGGATTGAAGTGCGGGGGTTGTTATGCCGGATTTTTCACATGAGGATATTCTTATCGCCAAGGGCTTCGCTAAGATCGCGGGGGTCGATGAGGCGGGGCGTGGGCCTTTGGCCGGACCAGTGGCGGCGGCGGCGGTGATTTTGCCGAGGTCCTTCACCTGTCCCTTATTGGACGATTCTAAGAAGCTTTCGAAGAAAAAACGCGATCTACTCTATGCGGAAATCACAGGAAATCCCGAGGTGATCTGGGCGGTGGCGACGGTTGAGGCGGATGAGATTGACCAGATCAATATCTTGCGAGCAACGCATCGCGCAATGGGCTTGGCGCTGGAGGCACTCAAAGTTTGTCCCGATATCGCGCTGATCGATGGTTTGCGGGTCAAAGGGCTTTCGATCGAACACGAGGCTCTAGTGAAGGGCGATGGGCTGTCGTTATCCATCGCTGCAGCCAGTGTGATTGCGAAGGTGACAAGAGACCATATTATGGAAAAGATCGCAGCGGAATTCCCCCTCTACGGTTTCGAACGTCATCAAGGCTACGGTACGCGGGAGCACCTCGAAGCACTTAAACATCATGGGCCTTGTCGCTATCATCGTCGGTCGTTTCAGCCGGTATCTCAATTCTCCCTTCCACTCTAACAGCGGACCATCCGGTGCGCGGAAATGGACAGGGGATTACGGCGAAAAAGTCGCAGTCGATTGGCTACGCTCGCACAACTGCAAAGTGCTCGCTAGAAATTTCAAGGGACGCAAAGGCGGAGAGGTCGATATCGTGGCGCGGCATGGGAACCAAATTCTCTTTACCGAAGTGAAAACGCGACAAAAAGACTCGGTCATGCGAGGCTTGGCAGCAGTGAATCGCAAGAAGCAGTCACTCATCCAACGCGGGGCAAATGAATGGCTGCGGCGGCTTGGAACTCGCGAGGTGCCGTGGCGGTTCGATGTGATTGAGGTCGAGGTTTCCGAGGGTGAAATCCCTGTGGTCAGGCGGATTGAAAACGTTTTTGGGAATTCCAAGCCACCGCGAAAATGGTGATTGCCAAGTTTCCGACGGCATGGTTGCTTTTCCGCCCAGTCGAAAGGCTGTCCTAAGTGCGCGCGTGGCGGAATTGGTAGACGCGCTAGATTCAGGTTCTAGTGGGGGCAACCCCGTGTAGGTTCGAGTCCTATCGCGCGCACCACTTCATTATCAATGAGTTATGAACCTTGAGAGGTTTTTAAATTTTAATCAAAGTTTGGCAGCTTAGCCACTTCTTAGCCACTCGTGAGGTTCTCTATGATGAAATAGAACCTGCCGCCTTCAATGTCGGACACACTTTAATCGTGGGTTTGAGAAGCTATACACTGGCTAACCTTTTCGCTGGGTAAACCAGTAGGTAAGGCTATGGCTGCGCTTGACGCGCGCTTTATCAATCTGGAATCAGTAACAAGGCTCAGGACTCAGGATACGCCACGGGGGAGGTGATGGTTTTTTGCTGGATGTCAGAGAAATAGAATGTGTCTCCGAGAAAAAATTTAAATACTCTGTGATATGCTAGACTAATCACCACTTGATAAGCTCTTCAGAACTCTTTTGATTTTTTAAAAGAAATGCACATACATCGTCTCTCGCTGTTCAGGCTTATCCACTTACACTATCCCTTACTGATCTTAATCGCTTCGTCCTTTACCATTTTTTTCAACTCCTCAGGCGCGATGACTTTCGCTTGGCTGCCCCAGCTCAGGGTCCATCTTAGCAGATCTTCTAATCTTCCAACCTCGAATCGAATTTCCACTCTCGTGGCCTTGGCGTTTAGTGGGGTGATTT